>DATNQT010000158.1:0-3684 GCA_036703885.1 Candidatus Sericytochromatia bacterium | reverse complement strand
GTTAGAAATTAAAGTCGGCAAGGAAAAAGACACCGAACTAGGTGATTTGCTGGAAACTGAAGAGACTTCTCCAGAAGAAGTGCTGATGCGAGAAGCTCTCCAACGGGATTTGCATCAACTTCTAGCCGATCTGACCAGCCGTGAGCGGGACGTAATCCGGATGCGGTTTGGCTTAGGAGATGGTCATCCTTACTCTTTAGCAGAAATTGGTCGCGCCCTGGAGCTATCTCGCGAACGAGTTCGTCAAATTGAAGCGAAAGCTTTGCAAAAGCTGCGCCAACCCAAGCGCCGCAATCGCGTGCGGGATTATCTAGAAGCTCTTACCTAAGGAGCTATTGAGGTCTTGTCGTTTCGCTAGACTTACGATTTAGGCAACCGACTTAAAAGTCGGTTGCTTCTTTGTGAAGTACTCAGGCTTACTTCGTTGAAGCCTGAGCTTCAAGAAATAAGTAACCCAAGTTTCTAGTCGTTAAGGAATTTGGTAGCGCAGGCTCAACTCAAAAGCGTCTGCTTTCTATATCATCGGTACTGACACTATAGGCACGCTGGGCAGCTTCAACGGCTGCCTGAGTTTTGGGTCCCCAAAGACCATCCACTGAACCGCGATAGAAGCCTCGTTCTTGCAGACGCTTTTGCAGTGCCTTAATATCAAATCCACTACTAGTCGTGCCTAGGGCTGAGGAAGGCTCTGCTCCACCAATTGCTGGCAGTGCAGCTCTAGTTTGTGAGCCGACAATGCCATCAACCGTCAGTCCTTTGGCTTGCTGAAATCGCTTTACAGCGTTTTGAGTTGCCTCATCGAAGATACCGTTAACACCACTACGGAACCCTGCCACTGCCAAACTTTCCTGCAAGGTACTGACTTGGGAACCGCGATCGCCTAATTGTAAAATGTCCTGAGCAGCCTCCTGCACGGGTTGTGCTTTCGCTCTAGGTTGGTCGCCCAAGGATGCTTGAGTATTTGTACCTACTAAGCCATCTGCGGTCAATCCCTTAGCTTGCTGGAAGCTGATAACTGCCTGTTTAGTCAGCGAACCAAAATAGCCAGTAACATTACCCTGAAAGTAGCCTAGCTGTTTTAAGCGCTGCTGGAGGGCAATGACTTCCGAACCGCGATCGCCTTCCTGAACCAATGCCAGTGCCTGATTTGCCATTCCCAGGAGCGAGACGGCAACACTTATAGAAAGCAGATAAATAGTAGCGCGTGTTGAAAGCTTATACCGATCAAGCCGTTTAAAAAGTTTTAAATCCCAAGAGAAAATTAAAGGGGTGTAATCGGTATCTGCTGATGCTTCGTTGGCTAAAGCAAGATGAAGATAAGCAAGCGTTTCCATAGTCGTGTCGGCGCATCACAAAGCAAAGCACTAGTTTATCTTGACGTACTCCCTCTGATTAAATCAGGGGGATTCTTAAAGGATGTTACGAGGCGGTCTTAAGACGCGCCTCTCCACTCTTCTTCTTGTTTCTAAGACTCTTGGCTAGGCAGTTATCTGCCCCCGCTAGACCGTCTCCGCAAGCATTTTCACTATTGTCCAGGATGCGTCCCACCCCAGACAGTCCACGATTCCGAATAACCTGAGCGGCTGCTACATCTCTATGAGTTGTATAACCACATTCAGGGCATTCATGAATCCTGACACTCAATTCTTTTTTACCCGTATGGCTATTACATTGAGGGCAAAGCTGCGACGTGTAATCCTTGTCAACAAGAGCAAAGTAGGGGGTTGGCTTGCTATCGAATATACGTCACTCGTGCATCAAATCCACGCGATCGCAACTGAGAAGATAGGCTTTCAGCTTCAGCTCGCTTGGGAAAATTCCCCGCATTAACGAACTTACCCCGGCTTGAGTTAGCGGAAACCGCCCTCGGTGCGTACTGTTGCACTTCAAAGAGTGTATTCTCATTACTCATCGGTACAACTACTACGTAGGAACTCGTCCGAGAATTAGTATCTATAATTCCCAACGCGGCTAGAGTGGCTGAACCCGCCACGCCATCGGGATACAATTTATTTCTATACTGAAACTGCGTGACGGCACTCTCAGTTCCTGAACCATAGATTCCATCGATCAAGCCTAGGTAGAAACCGCGATCGCTCAACCTTTCTTGTAATAGTCTAACGGCTGGACCGCGATCGCCTCTCCGTAGTTGGTCTCTAGCCCTAGAAGTTCTAAAAGCCTCACTCCCTAAATCTGTGTCGAAATTTGGGGTTCCTGCATCTGTACCTGTATAAGGAGCGTTATAGGACTGAGCCGGATAAGGAGTGCTATAAGACTGAGCTGGTCTTGCTGAGGTACTAAACAGTGTATCTAAGGTTCGCGAGCCAACAACGCCATCAGGATTTAGACCATTTGCCTGCTGGAATTGGATGACGGCATCCTTTGTCACCGAGCCAAAAGTCCCAGTCGGAGCCTGATTAAAATATCCTAGTTGCTGTAAACGCTCTTGGATGACTGTAACCTGCGAACCCGTAGCGCCTTGCTCTATTGTCTGTGCTAACGACTGCTTTGCCATCCCCAAAACTGTGAAGGCAACGATCGCAGGCAACAGATACATCCAGGTTTGGTTGGAAAACTTCCGCCAGTCTACTCTTTCACGTAGACCAACATCTGTGGCAGTCTCGTGAGCCAAGGCAAGATGAAGATAGGCAAGAGTCTCCATAATTTTTATTATGTACGGTTTGAGCAGCTACTTATACCATAAATTCTATATTTTTGTAGTAACGTTGCTGCTTTGGAACCGTTAATTGTTGAAGGGACGACGTTGTTAACACAGGACAAGAGCGGCGGTTCAAATCAGTCCGAACTGACTGCACAACAAGGCAACCAGTGCAGAAAAAGCAGTTATTGCCAGAGCCACAAATGGGTTTTGACCTTGACTCACAGCAAAAGATGTCACGATCCCAGCCCCTAAAGCCGCCGTTACGGCTGCTCCCAGCCAGTCTTTATCAGAATTGTTGTTGTACATCGTTTATGAAGTGTCCGTTATAGATTGTTAAAACTGTGAGCTACAGTTCATACAAAGTACCATCCCTTCTTTACTGGCTTTTCAGTTATCTGGGATTTTGCAATTAAGATTCAAATTTTGCTACTTTTCTTAATAAAATCAAGCGAGCGCCCCGTTTTTTATAAGCTTTCGTGAAACTGGGGCAGGTGAGGCATGAGGGGTAAGGGAGAGAAAGAGGACAGCAGACAAGGGGACAAGGGAGACAAGGGGGAGGAATTATTTAAAGGCGTTTATGCAACATTTAGGATTGCTATGTCAGTTAAAGTTTCAATTTTGAATGCAAAAACTAAATTGAAATCTATCGCATAGTGCATCATAAGCAATATTTTGTAGCAAAATTTACCGAACACCTCTAGAAACTCCTATAGAAGTTATTGAGGATAACTGAGGCAGAGAGCTTGTAGAGGTTTATGACAGCCAAAAAGAATCTTATTGTTATTGGCAATGGCATGGTAGGACACAAGTTCCTAGAGTTAATAATTGCCAAAGGAGCGACACAGCAATGGAATGTTATTACCTTCTGTGAGGAACCGCGTGTTGCCTACGATCGCGTTAACCTCAGTGGATATTTTTCTGGCAAAACTGCGGCAGATTTATCATTAGTTGAACCGGGTTTATATCAAGAAAACGGTATTCAAATTCATATCGGTGATAAAGCCGTTGCCATCAATCGAGAC
>DATNQT010000157.1:0-5738 GCA_036703885.1 Candidatus Sericytochromatia bacterium | reverse complement strand
AGGGCATTGGCAGTGCTGTCATCACCCTGTTGGGCGACAATACGAGTGACTCGTAAGGGTTCCCTCCAGGTATCGTCAATCGAGATATTTTGATAGCCTGCCTTCTTGAGGCTAGTGACCATTGCTTCAACAGCTGCTGACTTACCCGTGCTATCTTGAATGGCTACACGCACGTAGGCTGGGTCAATTGTTGTACGATCGCGATCGCCTTGGTCGAAGTGTTGTGCTGCTAGCTGTTGGATGCGGCGGTGGTCGGGCAACCAATAACTGATTTCGCTCTGCCCAGTTCCGTTAAACTCACCAGGTACCATCAGCATTTGTACCTTAGAGCGATCGATTTGAGCACCAAAACCCACTAGGGCGACTAGCTCTTCTACACTTAAGTTCGTGTCAATGTGAGAGCGAACTACCTCAAGAATCTTCGGTAGTCGCGCCACTGTGGCGGGATTAAGCGCCTGTTCCATTAACGCCCTCATGAGGATTTGCTGCCGCTGCACTCGACCAATATCGCCAAGCTTGTCGTAGCGGAACCGCATAAATTGAAGTGCTTTATCCCCATTCAGGTGCTGTTTGCCTTGCTTCAAGTTGATGTACAGGTGCTGAGAGTCGTCTTGATACTTCATGTCTTGAGGGACGTATACGGTTACGCCTCCTAAAGCATCTACAAGGCTCTGGACGCCCTGAACATTCACCCGGACATAACGGTCAATCCCAACCCCTTCCAGGAGTTCGCTCGTCGCCTTTGCGGCTAGGGCTGGACCTCCATAAGTATTGGCAGCATTGATTTTTGTAAGACCGTGTCCCTCTATAAAAGTCCGAGTATCGCGAGGAATGGAGAGAAGCTTTAACTTTTGGGCTTCCGGGTCGAATCGCAATAGCAGCATCGTATCGGTGGGACCGTCAAAGGAGTCGATCAGCTCGTATCCGCGATTGCCTGCCGGAAGTTTAGGCAGGTCAGATGCTAAAACTTTAGTGCCTAAAACCAAAATATTGACAGGTCGAGTCAGCTCTGGCATCCGCATTGTGCTGCGGGAAATGCTTCCACGTTTGTTAAATATCGCTTCCTCTGCCGCCGTGAGTTTACTTTGTAGTAAAGGCGTACTAGAAAGTGATACTGCAAGCAGCGCCCCTGCCGTTGCTGATAACATTGCCACACCAGTAAAGCCTAACCAAACCCAGAGCCAATGCCCCTGCTTTACCTGGGTCGGCTTTTTCCGAGCAGGTTGAGTATTTTTCGGTCCCGAACGCGGTTTTTCATAAGTTTTTCGAGCTGACACTTAGATTCCTCACACACATGCAACAAGGATGGAAATTTCTAAAGATAACTTACTGATGCACTAATACTTAGCCTTAAGCCCAATCTGATATGAAGTCTTTAACAAGAACACTCATAGCAGTTTTTCTGACAGTTTGCTGCTTGTCCCAGGCAGATAGTGGATCGAGTTTGAGCAATCTGTCAAGAGCAATCTCCATGCCGCCTCACTCCTCGACGGCAAAATCGAAATCTATGAATACTTAACTAGGATAAATGCTTGCGTACCGTTCCTTCAGCAATACGGCTAATCCCAGGTAGACGAGGCGACTTGCGCTGCCACAAACGCACCATTAAGCCAACAGACACTAAAAAGTAACCAGAGGTCAGCAAAGTATTCATAAATAATAAGCGTAGCGTCCAGAACTCCGAAGCCTGCCCCCCTGCTGATAATAAAATGTAGCCAAGCAGCCAGCCGAAAGCTAAAGTAACTGACAAGCGACTCACGGCTTGTTGTTCCCGCGACCCCTGACGGCGATACAGCGTCCAAAGTGCCGGGAAAAGCCCAAAGACTGGAACGAGATAGACAAAAAGCTGCAAGCGATTAAGATCTGAATTTTCTAGTGGGTCAAGCTCTTTCATGATCTGCCTCATAGGGAAATAGGGAGTGGGGAGTGGGGAAGCGATCGCTTTATTTGCCAAGTGGATGTTATGCAATAAAAATTGTATGTAGAGATAATTTCAGCGCTTCGACAGTTTCATCCGGAACACCTTGCTTTTGGCGATCGCGTTATCGTGGGCGGGGCATCTACTAAAATTTAACTTTTATGGGTACTCAGGCGAATTTCCTTTTTAAGGTTTTAATCCTCTCTGCTGGTATTTCAGTTTTAATTAAGTACGGTGGGTCTAGCTTACCTGTTGCTCCAACATCAGTGAATACGCTGATTGCTGTACTGGCTCCAACTTTTATTTTAGCGATCGCGCTTTTGTGGAGAGCTAGGAACCATCGACAGTTTAGTTGAGCTAGTGTCTGCACTCCACAGATAACCACCGATTTAGTCAGAGTTTTACTAAACCCGATCATCCCCTTCTCCCATTGGGAGAAGGGGAGCAAGACTTCATGCGTCCCTCTCAGGAGCGGGAGAGGGATTTAGGGTGAGGGCTGCCCATCGGTGATATGCTCCCTTGTCAGTCTTTCAAGAGTCGCTTTTTTAAACTGGATAGAAGCTCTATTATGCTGACTTTAGCCTAGAGTTTATATCTCTACCATGACGCTCCTAACAGATGAGCATCCAATTTCAAAAACTAAGCCCAAAATCCCGCTATGGCTCGTCTTAGTAGTGCCATTTGTCCTGCAAATTTTTGCCGCTGTGGGATTAACAGGGTGGCTATCGTTACGCAACGGACGGAGAGATGTCAATGACCTTGCCAGCCAGTTGAGAAATGAAGTCACAGCTCGTATCCAGCAACACGTTACCACCTATATGGAGATACCCCAAACAGTCGCTCAAATTAATGCTGATGCCATCCGTCTTAGTGAGTTAAATTTACAGGATTCAGGCAACCTGGAACCTCACTTCTGGCATCAAATGCAGTTGTTTAAGTCCCTTCGTCCCATCGCTTTTGCTAATGAACGGGGAGAAATTTGGGCGGTTGACCGCCTCAATGATGGTAAGTTGGTGATTCGAGTCTTGGACAAGTCTACTGGTGGTAACTACCATACCTATGCCACCGATAACCGAGGAAATCGCGCCCAACTAATAAAGGTTGACAAAACCTTCGATCCCCGGACTCGCCCCTGGTATAGAGCGGCAGTGAAAGCAGGTAAACTAACTTGGAGCGAGATTTATCCGTATTTTTCCTCACCCTCGCTGGCTATCAGTGCTGCCCGACCTTTCTACGACGACAAGACAGGTGCCTTACTTGGAGTCACTAATGCAACACAATCTCTGGCACAAGTTAGCGACTTTTTGCACGGGCTGAAAATTGGTCGCTCTGGACAGACATTTATTGTAGAGCGCTCCGGAGATTTAGTAGCTTGTTCAACAGCCCAAAAGCCCTTTACCCTTGGCAAGGAGGGAGAACAGGAGAAAAAAAGACGCCTTCAGGCAATCCACAGCAGCAACCGTTTAACTCGTCTCACGACACAGTATTTGATACAACGCTTTGGTGACTTGAGCCGAATTAATGACACTCAGCAGCTAGACTTCAAAATTGATGGCAAGCGGCAATTCCTACAGATAACACCCTTTACTAACACTCACGGGTTGGATTGGATGATTGTGGTGGTCGTTCCAGAAGACGAGTTTATGCAGCAAATCAATGCCAACACCCGTACCACTATCCTGCTGTGTCTTTTGGCATTATTACTAGCTACTTTTCTGGGAATCCTGACTACTCACTGGATTACCCGTCCCATTCTGCGTTTGAGCAAAGCAGCGAGTGCAATTGCTAGTGGTCAATTAGACCAAAAAGTTGAGGTGCAGGGTATAGATGAACTGGAGCTTCTGGCTCAATCTTTTAACCGAATGGCACAGCAGCTACAAGAGTCTTTTGCCGCCCTAGAAAAAACAAACTCTGAGCTAGAAATGCGAGTCGAAGAACGGACAGCCGAGCTAAAAGAAGCAAAATTTGCCGCTGATACAGCTAATCACGCTAAGAGCGAATTCCTCGCCAACATGAGCCATGAACTCCGCACTCCCCTAAACGGGATTCTGGGATACGCTCAAATCTTAGAACGCGCTCAAGATCTCACCCCTAAACACAAAGATGCTATTCAAATTATTCACCAATGTGGTTCGCATCTATTAACCCTGATTAATGATATTTTAGATCTTTCCAAGATTGAAGCCGGGAGAATGGAACTGTACCCGAAAGTTTTTCATTTTCCTTCTTTCCTTCAGGACGTTGCCGAAATCTGCCGCATCCACGCTGATCTAAAAGAAATTGCCTTTAATTACCAGGTATTAAATCAACTACCTCTTGCTGTTTATACAGATGACAAACGACTGCGGCAAGTTTTGATTAACCTCCTGGGCAATGCTATCAAGTTTACTGACAAAGGGGAGATAAATTTCAAAGTCAGCATTCTAGTAGATGAAGAAAACTTACTCGCAAATGATTCTTCAATTAAAAATCCTGAGTACTACTTAAAGCCGGAGGTTGCCTCTGAACCCCATACCTCAAAAGACAAAACCCAAACTTGTAAAATTCGTTTTGAAATCGAAGATACTGGTATTGGGATGAACCCAGAGCAATTAGCAAGGATATTTGCACCATTTGAGCAAGCCGGAGATAGCGATCGCAAAGCAGAAGGCACTGGATTAGGATTAGCGATTACACAAAAAATTATTCAGATGATGAAGGGTCAACTAAAAGTAGAGAGTATTTTAGGTATAGGTACTAAGTTTTGGCTGGATTTAGATTTGCCTAAAGCAGTACAAGATATTGGACTAGGTTCTGTAAATTCTAAAAATATCATTGGCTTCAAAGGTGATAAAAATAAAATATTAGTTGTGGATGATCGAGGTGAAAATCGCTCATTTATCATTAACTTACTAGAACCCCTCGGTTTTAATCTCATGCAGGCAAGTAATGGTCAGGAGGGTTTAGATAAAGCCTTAGAGTTTCAACCCCATCTGATTGTTACTGACCTTGTTATGCCAGTGATGGATGGTCTTGAGATGACACGACGCATCCGAAACCTTACAAACTTTAGAGATGTAATATTAATAGCTTCGTCTGCCAGTGTGTTTAGCGATGATCGGCAAAACAGTTTAAAAGCTGGTTGCAATGATTTTGTTCCTAAGCCTATTCAAGCGGAAGATTTACTTAATAAAATACAGAATTATTTAAAATTAGAATGGATTTATGAAGTTAATAATAACTTTTCATTCAAAGAATTGAATTTCGAGCTTGTATTGGAGCCACCAGAGGAACTTGGCACTTTGTTTAAGGCAGCTCGAATTGGTGATATTGAAAGCCTTGAGCAGGAAGCACTCCGGCTCAAACAGTTGGATAATAAATATTTAACCTTGACCACTAAAGTACTACAGTTAGCAAAGGAATTTAGAGAAAAAGAAATTCTGGTTTTAATTAAACAATATATTTCGGCTCAATAAAAATGAATCCAACACAGCAAGACCTCATTTTGATTGTTGATGATGACGCTACGAACCTCAAGGTACTTTTTAGATTTTTAAAAGAGTCTGGCTTTAAAGTTTTAGTGGCGCAGGATGGTGAAAGTGCCATTGAAAAGCTACAAGAAGTTTCACCAGATCTTATTTTGTTGGATGTGATGATGCCGGGAATAGGCGGCTTTGAAACATGTCACCGTTTAAAAGCCTCGGCGGCAACAAAGGACATCCCTGTAATTTTTATGACGGTGCTTTCAGAGACGGTTGATAAGCTCAAAGGTCTGTCTTTAGGGGCAGTGGATTACATTACCAAGCCCTTTCAGCAAGAGGAAGTATTAGCCAGGATGAGG
>DATNQT010000156.1:0-3576 GCA_036703885.1 Candidatus Sericytochromatia bacterium | reverse complement strand
GGATATTTCCGTTCGAGTAGACGCCGAACGACTCGTTTCCCAACGCCGCCAGTTGCTCCAGCTACCAGTACCACTCCCATTCTTTTTCCTTCCTGCTGACTTTCTTGTTTATTATTGGCAGAACCTGTAAATATCTGCTGTAGCCAGTTAATGAAAGGAATGACCTCAAAATAGGTCAATGTTTGGACAAATCTACCAGCGTCCCACTGGGAGCGATTTTTGTCAGTCACAATCGCATCCTCCTCGTTTTCTCAAGTTTATCTTGTCGTTTGATAGCAGTTTGGTTTTTTGAGGCAATACTTGTAACTCCCAAAAAAACAAGCCTCTCCTAGAGAAAGGCTTGAGCGGTGAGGTTGATTTAGAGGTTGTTTCTAGGGAATTTACCCAAACATATTGAAATGTAACAACTTTTATGTTTGAGATGTAACAACACCGATGTATCCGGCGAGCGCAGAGAAAATACCAGAAGCCACCGCTGTCCCAAACAGCCACCATGCAGCTGTAGCAGCGGCTTTGCGGGTTTCTTCGGCTTGCTGTTGGGCTTGACGCTTAACTTCATCAAGGCGTCGCTGTGCATCTACTTGAATGCGTTCTGCCCGTTGCAGGACGCTATTGCGGGTACGCTCGATTTGGTCGATCAGTCGGTTGGCGTCAGCCTCAGAGATATCTTCGCGAGAACTCATGACAGCAACCAGAGTATCGCGATCGAACTGGCCAAGGCGATCGCGTAGCGCATCAAACCCAGCACCGGGATCGTCAAACAACTTGCGGATATCACCCTTGATGCCGTCGTAGTTGAGTTCGGGTCTGTCGAGGCTATTGAGGTAGTTACGGATTTTGGCAAATACTCGGTCAATCGAATACTGAATGCTCTGTTGCAGATTCCGTACTTGTGCCATAACTTGGTCGCGGACGCCAAGGACTTGATCGACAATGCGGTTTACGTCCTGCTCTGAGATATCTTCCCGTTGGCTTAAGAGTGCCGTCAGGGTAGAACGGTCAAAGTGACTCAACCGATCGCTCAAACTGGACACGCCAGCGCGGGGATCGTGGAGCAGCAGTTGCACGTCACGTTTAATTGCTTCAGGATTGAGTTCATCTTTTCCAGTAGAGCGTAGGTAATCCGCGATCGTGGCTTGGAAATCTTGCACCTGACGCTGAGTCCGGCTAGCAAACCGACGGGGTGCTTTGATAACGCGGCGAAGGGTTCCCTGCACCTGGTCAATAACCTGATTGACTTGCTCCTCGCTCAAGTCCTGTCGTTGACTGAGCAACTTCACTAAGGTATCGCGATCAACCTGAGACAAACGTCTTCTGATGGCATAAGCACCCGCTTGCGGATTATCTAGCAGTGTGGTTAAGTCTCGCTGGATTCCTTCGGGATTCAGCTCTTCCTTACCCGTGTTCCGCAGGTAGTCAGCAATTACCGATGTTGCGTCGTTGTACTGCTCTTTGGCTTTGTCGGCAATCTTTTGGGGCGTATGGCGAATGCGAGTCCAGTTTCTTTCGATGCGATCGAGAGTTTGATTAATTTGCTCTTCATTTAAATCTTCCCGTTGGTTCAATATCTGTACCAAGGTATCGCGGTCAAAGAAAGCTGCCCGTGCCCGGAGTGCAGAGACTCCAGCTTGTGGATCATCCAAAAGCGTCTTTAGGTCGCGCTCGATGCTATCAGGATTCAGTTCCTGCTTGCCAGTATCCCGTAACAAGGACTTGACTTTCAGCCACTGGGCTTCGATTCTCGCCTTGGCTGCTTCTTGCAGTTCTTGAGATTCTCTCAAAACGCGATCGCGTGCGTTGCCTAGATCGTTGATAATTACCTCAGCCTCTGCTGGGGTTATATCTGAGCGCTGGCTCAATATCCGAGCAAAAGTACCGTGGTCGAACTGGGCAAGGCGATTGCTTAGTTGTTGGTGATCCGCATCTGAGTCTTCCAGAAGTGGCTTGAAGTTGAGCTGTATTTTTTCGGGCGTTAGGTCTTGTTTCGGGGTGGTGAGTAGATAGTTTTCCACCTGCTCCAACAAACCGAGTGCATGTCCCCGTTCCGCTGCGGTTCTCGCTTCCGACAAAACTTCCAAGCGAATAGATTCAAGTTCATTGGAAAGTTGTCTAATTTTTGCCTGAGTAAAAACACCCCGTTGTTGCAGCAAGTCGGCAAAATCTGAGCGATTCAGCTGCTCCAACTCACGAATGACTGCTTCTGGGTCAGCTTCCGCGTCGTAAAGTACGTCTCTGAAATCCCGCGCCACGGTTTGTGGATTCATCTGCCAAGAGTAGCTATTGAGCAGGTAGTTTTCCACATCCGCCCGCACAGTGCTGAAAGGTAGGGCGGGTGTATCAACGCCAACCTTGTCGGCAATTTTACTCACCTGATCGGTCGCTGTGCCTCTAAGCTTTTGGAGCTGACTGATAACTTTTTCGACATCAAAGTCGGACAGATCTGCCCGTCCCATCACCATCCCAATTAAACTGTTCACACCCAGCGTCATTGCCTGAGCGACTGGACCCGAGGGTTGGGGCTGATCTTGTTTGGATTCGTCCTTTTGGGACTGACGACCTTGGCGCATTTCATTAATTAGCTCGTCCAGCCTCTGAGCCATTTGATTTCCCACTAGTTGAGCAGGTGCGGCTGACTGGATAAACTCGCCTAAGGCTGCCATTGGATCTCTTTGCTGCGGTAGCTGACCTACGGTCTTATTCCAAGCGGCTTCGAGTTGGTCTGCAAGTCGATTGACATCTCGTTTGGATAAATCGCTACGGCTGCTGATTAAGTCTACGAAAGTTTGTCGGTCAACATTGCGGAGGTGATCGCTTCCGGCAATTTCTTTTAAATTCGGGTCATTGAGTAAGTTCTCAAATTCTTGCCGAATCTCCTTTATATTTAACTCTGGAGGCCGCAGGGCTTGGATGTAATCCTCAACGTTCTCCCGCAGGCTAAGTGGATCGATAGCAGAGGTAAATTCCCGCCGTACAGCAGAGGCAGCGGCTTCAGCGGTAGCCACAACTTGCTTACTAGCCGCATTCCCGCCAATAGCCGCCGCCGCCGTTCCTGCGATCATTTGTAAGCCAGAACTGGCTGTATTCACAAGCGATCCCAATACAGAACTGACTGTTGACGAACTGAACCAAACCAGCAGCAAGAAGAACGCTGCCCAGATTACCAGACCAACAATTGCACCTAGTCCGGGATTTAGAATTAAGCTCAGTTTGACCGCAAATAGAGAGGCGAAAAATAGCGCTACAGTGACGCTGATCAATGTCCCCGCTCCAAGCGTAAAGCCAATCTTGCGAATTGTACCGCCCAAGCTATCCGATTCCTTGTGAGAATCTGAGTGAGAATCTGAGTGAGAATCTGATGAGCCTCCCGCCATCGAAATCCCCAAGGCAACGCCCAGATTGGTTAATACGAACTGGAAGGCAAAAGCCATTACCACTCCAGCAACCAAGGCTACAAAAAATTTGGGTCCACTGAAGGCTAAAGCTGCCTGCTCTGGCGTGTTAATGGCTGAATTTACTGGAGCCTGTGCCAGCCAGACTCTCCAGCTACTAAGTTCCAGTACTATTTCCCCACTCTGA
>DATNQT010000155.1:0-6456 GCA_036703885.1 Candidatus Sericytochromatia bacterium | reverse complement strand
CGTTTCAGTAATCATCTTGCCTTCAACTTCAAACCAGGTATCAGCGGGATAGGTAGCACGGTTTTCCTTCAGCTTCACGGGTAACCCAATCGGATAAGCGTCAGCCGCACAGCAGGTAATCACAAAGCGGGAGATCAATAGGTATTGTGAGGGCAAGTTGGGGGGATGGACGGCAAAGCCTTTTACTTTCACAGCCTGACCCGTGTAGGCATCGGGTTCGGGATAAACGCTGAGGGTTCGTACCCATTCAATTAGCGATCGCTCTCCAGGATTATTAGAACTACGAAAAGCCTGAGGTTGCACTCGCGTCAAAGTCAGTGATTCCGTAACACCTCGTTGGAGCGCTGTCTGACTAGCAAATACCTTCGGCGTTATCACTAATCCTAGAATTGCTGTGGTCAGTAGTAAAGTACTACTCCAACCAGGAGGAAATAAGCTGATGTGTTGACCGACTGGTAGGATAGGCGTTCTTCCCGCTGCCTGCTGACGTACCTGAGAAAGCAACTGAAACATCCTAATAGCTGCGATCGCCACTAAAGCAAAGCCAGTAACAACGACCAGCCCAAAGTAATTGGGGTGAATCAGCAAATTTAACTCGTTATTTAACCAGTATTTCAGCAACAAAATACCCCAAGCTGCTAGGGCAAGGATGTCTAACAGCGGTGGGAAAAAGTTTCCAAGGTAAGGGCGCTGCCGACTGATGCGCCCTGAATTTAGATTTGAACTCATAATTCGTTAGTCATTGGTCATTGGTTATTGGTCATTAGTCATTAGTCAATTGTTTCCCTTTTTGCCAGTCCGCAGTGTCCCTGCTGGCAAACGAATAACAAATAACATTAGTTAACTAATATGCAAGTTAATAAACAAGGTCAACAAAAAGGTTAACTGTGCTGCTAGGGCAAAGATATAAATAATTGCCCGTCCCTTAAATACGGATAACATCAAGCCGATCGCTTTCAGGTCAATCATCGGACCAAATACTAGAAATGCCAACAAAGAGCCACTGGTAAAGGTTGAGGCAAAGGCAAGGGCAAAGAACGAATCCACTGTTGAACAAATCGACACCACCACCGCCAAGAGCATCATTGCCAGAATTGATGTAACGGGTCCCTGACCCAAGCTGAGGATAATTTCACGGGGCACGGCAACTTGAATGATTGCTGCGATCGCACTTCCCAATACCAGCACACCTCCCAACTCCCGTAACTCCTGTACCGTATTCTCCAACAACAGACGCAGGCGATCAGGTAGGGGTTTCGTTGGTTTAGCCGCCGCTAAAGATGCCTGTAAAACAGTAGTATCCATTCGCACTGGCGCTCCTGGTTGACCGAGTAGAAAGGAGCCAGATTGTAGGAGCATTGGGGTTTCCTCTTTTTGGGCACGGGACGATTTTAATCCCGTCCCTCTATTGCTCACCGGAATTGGCATCGAGCGAGTCGTCGTTGGTTGTAGCAGTGGGCGCAAGTCTGCCTGAGCGCTGAAAACACAGGCGATTAGGATAGCAATACCTAAAGAAAACAATACCCGCAACACTACAATTTCAGGCTGGTCTCGAAATGCCACCCAAGTTGACCAAATCACAATCGGATTAATCGTTGGTGCTGCTAGCAAAAACCCAATTGCCACGGGTGCTGGTGCCCCTTGGAGTAGCAGACGCCGCGCTACTGGCACATTGCCACACTCGCAAACCGGAAATAAAAAGCCCCCACAACTGCCAACAATTGCCCCAAGGAGTGGATTTCGAGGCATGGCAGCAACCAACTTACGCTCATCGACAAACAACAGCAGTAAGCCGGAAAGCAAAACCCCTATTAGCAAAAAAGGCATTGCCTCGACCAATAAACTCAAGAAAAGGGTAAAGGCGTTGTTCAGCTGATTCATGCGTTTCGATATGTGAGGAGGTGTTTTTACCCAAAAGGTGCAGCAAGCGCCATTCTACCGAAAAAGAACGGTCATACTTTTAATTCGGTTAATTTACCCCTTGACAAGGACGGTTTGAGAAAAGTTGCAGCGGCGTTATTCAACGAAGGAAACAGACCCCCACGAACGCGAGTACACAAACGTTGCGATTAGAAAATCTCCCTTCCTACTGATAAGGATAGGGAGATAAGGAGACATAGGAAATTCTCCAGTCAATCTCTACCCATCCTCTTGAATTTCAGTGAGTTTTCCATCAGTTGTAGTAGATGTCACACCTCTCATCTTGTGAAAATGGTAGTCTACGAACATAGCTAAATCTTGCTTCATTACTACCTTTTGCCGCAGTAAGCAATCCAGTGAACAGAGGATTTGCGCCACATCTGGGTCTGGAGTCAAAACTCGAAGAATTGTCACTGCACGATTTTCAAGTCGAAGGCTCTGGTCTAGCTAAAGAAGTCGCTCAAACATTTCAAGTTAATCCACTGCTCCCAGGAGTCATTCTTACAGAGCAGGGTAACTTTGTGGGTATAATTTCTCGGCGGAGATTTTTGGAACGCCTGAGCCGTCCTTATGGGCTAGAACTGTTTTTAAACCGTCCCCTTTATTCGTTGTACCGTTTTGCCAGTACTGAGGTTTTGAGGCTGAATGGTAACACGCCAATTGTAGAAGCGGCGCGTCGTTGCTTACAGCGTTCGCCTGAGGCGCTGTATGAACCAATTGTGGTGGAGTTAGAGACGAGAATTTATAAATTGCTGGATGTGTATCAGTTACTGGTTGCTCAGTCACAAATTCACCAACTGGCAACTCAGTTACTCACTCAACTTTATCAGAAGCTGGAGGTGGCAAATCAGCAGCTAGATAGTCTTGCTAACTCTGACTGCTTAACAGGCTTGGCGAACCGATATCGGCTGGAGCAATATCTAAATGTTTGCTGGCAACAGCATTTAGGGGGCAATTCTTTGCTATCGCTCATTTTATGTGATGTTGATTTTTTTAAGAAATATAATGATACATATGGGCATCAAGCGGGTGATAATTGTTTACGGCAAGTTGCTCATGCCATCCAGCGTGCGGTGAAGCGACCAGCTGACCTAGTAGCCCGTTATGGTGGTGAAGAATTTGTGGTGGTTCTGCCTCTCACACCTGCTAAGGGTGCGGTTCAAGTTGCAGAAGCCATTCGTCAGTCTGTCAAAGCTTTAGAGATTCCTCATGAAAATTCATCAGTGAGTTGGTGCGTCACAATCAGTTTGGGTGTTGCTAGTATTATACCGAGGCTGGAGATGTCAGCTGCTATGTTAATTGCAGCCGCTGATGCTGCCTTGTATCAGGCAAAATCATCAGGACGCGATCGCGTTATTCTACATCCGCTCTTGAATCAGTTACAATTTCATAAGTGAAGCCTTTTGTCATTTTTTACGAGAAGTTTTATATGTAAAGTGTATATAAATTTTTCGTTCGGTTAAGGCAAAAAAATATTTGTTTTAGATAACAGAAGCTTAACCCAAGGTTAACCCTTTATTGTTATCAAATGGGAAGCAAGTAATTCAAGTTTTAATTGAGATTTAACTCTTGACGCTCAATAATAAGTGCTAACTTGAACCTTGAAGTCTGTCCGGTTCTATACAGCTAATCTCTACTATTTGGATTTTCTTATGCTTGTCCTAAAAGAGTCTGGCACAGAAATATCAATCCCCTCTCAATCGGAACCGCAGAGTTTAAGTCTGGAGTCAACGATTCAAGAACTCTTACTCTACGATTTTCAAGTCGAAGTCTCTCGTCTGGGTAAAGAAGTTGCTCAGAACTTTCGAGTTAATCCACTGCTTCCCGGAGCCATTCTTATGGAACAGGGAAAGTTTGTCGGAATGATTTCTCGGCGTCGATTTTTAGAGCAGATGAGCCGTCCTTATGGACTAGAACTATTTTTGAAGCGCCCTCTTTATTCGTTATACCGCTTTGCTAATGCTGAGGTCTTGAGGCTAAACGGTGACACGTTAATTGTAGACGCGGCTCGCCGTTCCTTAGAGCGTTCAGCTGAACTTCTTTACGAACCGATTGTGGTGGAGCTAGAGGCAGGGTGTTATCGCTTAGTGGATGCGCATCAGCTATTAGTTGCTCAGTCAAAAATTCATGAGTTGGCAACTCAGATGCTGAACGAGCAAACTCAAGCTCAACTGATGCAAACTGAAAAAATGGCTAGTCTGGGGCAAATGGTTGCTAGTGTTGCCCATGAGATTAAAAATCCTGTCGGCTGCATTACTTGTAACTTTGAGTTTCTTTCTAACTATTGCAATAAACTTATAGAAGTTTTATCAGCCTATGAGACAGAAGTATCTGAGATTTCTTCAAGTCTTGCTGAACTCAAAGAAGAATCCGATCTAGATTTTATATTACAAGACTTACCCAAAATTCTTAAAAGTATTGAGACGGGGTCTGACCGATTAACCAAAATTGTTGGAGGTCTGCAAAACTTCTCTCACATGGATGAAACCCATCGTAAACCAGCTGACATCCATGAATGTATTGAGAGTACTTTGATAATTTTAAACAATCGCCTCAAATCCGGGATTCAAGTCATTAAAAAATACGGGTATCTGCCGCCAGTCAATTGCTACTCAGGGCAGCTGAGTCAGGTATTTATGAATATTATCAGTAATGCAATTGATGCCCTAATCGATAAGGTAAAGGAGCGAGGGGCTTCCTCAAAGACTTGGCAACCTCAGATTGAGATAAGCACTACTGTTGTGGAAGACTCAGATGCGGAGTGGGTGTCTATACGAATTGCTGATAATGGACCTGGGATATCGCCAGCTATTCAAAAACGGATTTTTGAGACGTTCTTCACGACAAAGCCTGTGGGTAAGGGAACTGGCTTGGGTTTAGCCATTAGTCATCAAATTGTCACTCAAAAACATGGAGGGCAACTGCTAATGCGCTCTCAACCAGAGACTGGAACAGAATTTCAAATTCTGCTGCCGCTGATTTAGTCAAGGAAAGTGCTGGGTGCGATTGTTCATTGCCATGAACGATGAACAACTCGACAAAATGTAAGATTATGACCGAACGGAGTATACTTCCTACTTACGCTCTGGATGAGTTGCTGCTGGGGAGGAAGCACCCATCTGATTAATTGTGGCAAGTAGCTGATATAACCGTCCAGAGTCCCGACGGTTGAAGTACAGAATAAGGCGAGGAAGTTCGGCGGTTTCATCGGGGGTTTCTTGAGGTAAAGCCCAACTTTTCTCAATTTGTCCCTTGACTAAGATGTCGCTGAAATTTCCATTAAGCTTCTCGACATCGGCATCTGACAACTGGGATTTGAGGCGAATCACGAGTCGATCGCCTACATAACGACAAGAGTGATAGATGCGGTAGAAGCTATTAATCGCTTCGTAAGCTACTTCTACGTTATCCGTAATCGTGTAAAGACTGGAATCTTCTGGGCTGACTAAACCGGGCTGGAGTAAATGCTTGCGAATATAGGCATCCCATTCAGGCCAGTAAGTGCCGCCTGGACGGTCGATTAATACTAAAGGTATTGGACCTGAACGTCCGGTTTGGCAAAGTGTTAGGCATTCAAAGGCTTCATCCTGAGTCCCAAAACCACCAGGGAAAAGTGCGATCGCATCACTTTCTCTCAGGAAAAATAGCTTGCGTGTAAAGAAGTACTTAAAGTCAATTAGCTTGGGGTCGCCTTCAATAAACGGATTTGAGCCTTGCTCAAAGGGTAGCTGAATATTCAGCCCAAAGGAATTTTCGGCTCCAGCCCCTTCATTGCCAGCCTGCATGATCCCACCGCCAGCACCCGTCATCACCATGAATCCCTGTTGCGCTAAATAACGCGAAAAATCAACCGCTAGTTTATATTCAGGAGTATGTGGAGCAATCCGTGCTGAACCAAAGATTGTGACTTTCCGAACGTGTCGGTACGGATAAAAAACTTGAAATGCCCGCTCCATGTCCTCAATCGAGGTGGTTAAGATTTTCCAGTCTAGGCGATCAATCTCCTCTTCGCTCAGTCGCATGACTACTGACAATGCTCGTTGAATCCATTTCCCATGTTTGTGAGTGGGCAACTGGTCAATGAGTGTTGTTAAATCTGTTAGTGACTTGAGAGCATGGTCAGAAGGAGATAGAGTCATAGCTTCATTAACCGATGGCACTCTATTCTATCGAGATTTGCGATCGCTTGGGAGATACTTGTAGCCTTTAATACTTTGCCTTTCACGAATTGAGAAATGAGATCGTTGAGCCACAAACCATAGTCATAACGAGTATGATTTAGGAATAGGGTCAAATTTTCATTAGACCTAACCCTTGTTCTGAGTATTCAAAGGCTTAACAATGGCTCATCTTAACCAACGCCGCGCTGAAAATGTCAGTGGTGACTTTTACGTTGATCGCACTTGTATAGATTGTGATACTTGCCGATGGATGGTTCCGGAGGTGTTTAGTAGCGCTGGTGGACAGTCTGCGGTTCATCATCAACCTGCAAACGAGACAGAACGATTGCGATCGCTCCAAGCGCTACTTGCTTGT
>DATNQT010000154.1:0-29609 GCA_036703885.1 Candidatus Sericytochromatia bacterium | reverse complement strand
AAATCCGAAGGGTTACTTTACTGTAGTGGGTCATGCAGGGATGGGGAAAAGTGCCATTGCAGCGAAGTATGTCTGGGCTACACAATCTCCCTGCTATTTTAATATTCGCGTTGAGGGTCGCAATCGACCTGAGCTGTTCCTAAAATCTCTTCGTCAACAACTCATTAAGCGTTATCAGTTGCAGGATGCAGGAGATGTTGATTTATCGACTTTACTGGCTAAAGCTAGCGAAAAAATCCCCGACGATCAATGCTTAGTGATTGTTGTTGATGCCCTGGATGAAGTCGAACAAGATTTGAGGGAACAAAATCTTTTAAATTTACCCAAAGATTTGCCGAAGCGGGTCTATTTTCTGCTGACCAGACGACCTTATGACCTGGGAAAAAAGCGTTTGAATGTGTCTCCGGATGTGCCGATGAAGGAGTTAGATTTAACGAAAGATGAGTATTTTAATCTGAATCGGGAAGATGTAGAAAAGTATATTCGTTTATTTCTGAATACCGATCCAGAGCATAAGGATGGATTGAAAACGTGGATACAAGAGCGCAATATTACTGATGAGGCGTTTGTTGAGCAGGTCGCGGACAAGAGTGAAAATAACTTTATGTACCTGCGCTATGTCTTACCTAGCATTGCTCGGGGAGAGTATAAAGACCTGAATCTACAGGAATTGCCTCAGGGTCTTCAGGACTATTATCAAACCCATTGGCAGCTAATGGGGATGGATGATAGACCACAGGAATTGATGGTAATTGTTTTGTTTATTTTGGTGGCAATTGGTACGCCGATTCCCTGTGAGATGATTGCGGAAATTGCGGAGCGGGATGAATCTGAGGTGCAAGATGTTTTGGATGAGTGGGTTGAGTATTTGACAGATAAAGAAATTGACGGTGACACCTGCTACAGCTTCTATCATGCGAGTTTTGTTGACTTCCTGAAGGTGAAAAAAGAGCTGAAGTCAAATCGGAAGCTGTTTAAAGAGGTTAATCAGCGTATTGTTGATTACTGGGAGACGGACGAAGATGGCGCAGAAGATTGATAAGAAATCAAGGGCAAAAAAGTCCTACTCTCAAAAAGCCCGTCTGGGTAGGTTTCCCTATAGTCTGGTGGAGTCAGGGAATTTGGAGAAGTATTACAAGCTCCTGACTGATTTTAAATTCCTGACGGAAAAGATTAATCATTCTGAGTTTGGGGTGCAGGCGCTGATTGAGGATTACGATTTGATTGATGAACTCCCCTTGGGAAGGGAAGACCCCCCCATGCCCCCCATCCCCATAGGGGACCCCATGCCCCCCCTTGGTAAGGGGGGAGAATGTTTGTCTTACCCCGGAGAAAGTCAAGACACTAAAACGGGTTCAAGGGGCGCTGCGACTGTCGGCGCATGTTTTGGCTAAAGATAAAACGCAACTGGCGGGGCAACTGTGGGGGCGAATGCAGGGCTTTGATGTGCCAGAAATTCAGCAGTTGCTGTCCCAGGCAAAGCAGAGTAAAACCACAGGGTTGCGTCCCTTGACCCCAAGCTTAACGAGTCCGGGTGGGCGGTTGCTACGTACCCTGAGCGGTCATAGCAACTGGGTAAGTGCAGTAGCCGTCACAGCCGATGGCAAACGCGCTATCTCCGGTTCAGATGACAACACCCTGAAACTGTGGAATCTGGAAACGGGTGAAGTCATTGCTAGCTTTACTGGGGAAAGTTCGATATATTGCTGTGCTGTTACACCGGATGGAGTAACCATTGTGGCAGGCGAAGCATCAGGACGGGTGCATTTTCTGCGCCTCGAAGGGATAGAGGCATCACCATGAATACTACACCTCGATCGCCAACCCCCATCAATACCGCTTCCTACCCAAGTGAATTTCAGCAACTCATTCGGGAAAAAAGCGAGAATATTGGCGATCGCCAATATTTTCCTTACTGTCCCAACACCTCATTAACAGTAATATTTACATCAGGAAACGCCAATATCGATAACGTTTGACCCCGCTCAAACTTCTGAATATTCTGATATCCATCAGATGCAGGTTCTCGGTATACTTCAACACATTGCCCATTGATATCCACTAACCAAACTTCAGCAATATTGTCTTCAGCATAGAGAGGAATTTTCACTTGTCGGTCATATTGAACAGTCGTATCTGCAACTTCTATGAGCAAAAAAATATCCGAGGCTTGAGGAGGTGCTGACTCGTAAAAATCCTCGCGGGGTTGTAGCAACACAATATCTGGCTGAGGTTCAGAGGTATCATCCAATTCCACAGGGTCTTGAACACCAATGAGAACACTATCCCCCAACTTGCGATAAAAAAGCCTATTTAAACGTTTCACACAAGCAGCGTGTCTTCTGCCAATGGGTGACATTTCAACTATCTCGCCTCGTATTAGTTCTACCCGGTCATGCTCAGAGAGGATACCCGACTTAACCATTCTGTGGTACTGTTCAACTGTGAATTTCCGCCTTAGTAATTGTACAGACATCGCCATTCCTCAGTACTTTCTTAAGTATTTCCCAGTCTTCTGTTTCCCAGCTAGACGAAAACAACTATGAATTTTAGATATTCTACTAGTCACCTCAACCGCCTGCGAATTAATTTCCGGGCGGGTTTCGTCATTTACTATGAATGGTGCCAGCACTGACATGAATTCAACACCTAAACCCCCAACCGCAACCAATCCAAGAGGACATCCGCCAGAGTTTCAGCAACTCATTCGAGAAAAGAGCGAAAACTTTGTCGGTCGTCAATTTGTCTTTGGCGCTATAAACGAATTTTTGCACAAATACGCTCATGGTTACTTCACCCTCATCGGCGCACCCGGTAGCGGCAAAACTGCCATCCTCGCCAAATACGTCACCGAAAATCCCCACATTATCTATTACAGCGCCCAAGTTGAAGGCAAAAATCGCGCTGACCAATTTCTCTTGGATATCTGCACTCAATTAATAGAAATGGGGAATGGGGAATGGGGAACTCGGGGTCCCCTTTGGGGATTAGGGGCAATGGGGAATAGGGACTCAGTGCTGCCGGATAATGTAACTGAAGGGAGTTGGTTTCTGTCGCTGTTACTTCAGAAAATTAGCGATTCCCTACAACCCAACCAACCGCTTATCATCGCCATCGATGCCCTAGATGCCATAGACCCCAGCAGCCAGTCCGCTAGCTCAAATTTGTTTTATCTTCCTAGATACCTCCCCCAAAAGGTCTATTTTCTCCTCAGCCGTAGACCTTTTGTGATAGATAAATCCGGTCTATTAATAGAAACACCATCTCAGATATTTGATTTAGAACAATACCCCCAACAAAACCGGGAAGATGTACAGGCATACATCCAGCATTACCTGACTGCACCTGAGTTGAGAGCTAACCTAGAGTCCTGGCTAACCAGTAAGGCGATCGCCGTTAGCGAAGCGGGCGGGCAACACCCGACAGGCGGACTCAGCACAGCCACTATTGCTCAGGGTTTCTACCCCAAGCCCTTTGAGTTTGACCAACTCCCTTCAAGTTTAGAAGCCTATTACCAAAGCCATTGGCAGCAGATGATAACCAAGCGGCACCTCTTCGCAGTGGGGCAAAGCCCTGTGCAGACTTCAGTAGAGTTAGCGATACTAAACATCCTAGTGCAGGAAGTACAACCAATATCAGCAGAAGCGGTTGCCCAAATCATTGATCAGGATGAATACGAAGTAGAGGAAGTGCTAGAGACTTGGATCGAATTCTTACAACAGCAGCAAATCGGTGGAGCAACTTGTTACCGTCTCTATCATTGCAGCTTCCGTAATTGGTTGAGTAAGCAACTCAATAGACCTTTTGAAACTTTAGGTTGAATGTAGCTGTTGAGTACGTTCTCATATAGTTGATATTTATGGAGTAACCTTTCGCCACTGGTTAACAATAGCTAGGAGGTTGCCAACAGATTGTAAAATATCTTTTCCCTAGTAAGCTAATTATTAGTGTACTAACAATTAGCCTGCAATATATCTTTTGACATATGATATCTTTCATCAGCTCAAATTCTGTTGACGAGAGAGCTAGCTAACGGCTAGGCGTATTTTGCGAACAATGCGATCGCATCTCAAACACTCTCAAATCCTGAGATTGAGCAACATCGCTTTGAGGATGTCACAGCTTCTCCATAGCGTTTAGCAATGTCTCAACCTGAGCATTAGAAGATAGGAACGAAAATAAATGTTTAAAGCGAAGTTTCCCTTGCCTATCTAGGAGAAACTGTGCAGGTAAAGGAGCGCCGAGTGCCTGACCCACTTCATAAGATTGAAAGCTACGGCAGCTAGGGTCGCTAAGAAGTGGCATTTTCAAACTAAGGTCTTGAACAACTTTTTGACTTTGCTGAGTATCCGTACTCGTAATCATCAACACCTCTACACCCTTTTCAAGAAAGCGCTCATAGTTCTCATTCATCGCTTTGATATGAGGGAAGCAAAAAGGGCAGTACTGCTTTTCAGTAAAAATGCGAGTAAACGCGAGGAGGATGGGTTGCTTTCCTCGGTAGTTGGATAGCCTAACCTGACCATTGTTGGTGATATCGGGTAAATCAAAATCCGGAGTTGTTTCCCCCAGATTTAGGGTATTGGTCGCTGGGATAGGAAGAAAATTGCGGAAGAAACGTTCGTTGACTAAACCGCTAAAGTCATTGGAAGTCAGCATTGGATGGTTGAATCCTCATTAATACTCCATATACGTTTTAGCCCCAACACGCTTGAGTTTATCAATCTCTTGTTGCAGTGTTGGGGCTTATTTCTAGGCCTATACCTGAAGAATTAGTTGAGATTTAGACAGCGGCGAAGAAAACTTTTGCCTTAACTGGGTCGGGAACCATCGTCTTGTCTCCCGGTTGCCAACCTGCTGGGCAAACTTCATCTGGATGAGACTGAACGTATTGAATCGCTTGCAGGGTACGCATAGTTTCATCAACGCTACGACCAAATGACAGGTTGTTGATGGTTGCGTGCTGAATGACGCCGTCTTTATCGATGATGAACAAACCCCGCAGTGCAACGCCTGCATCAGGGTCCAGGACGTTGTAGGCACTGCTGATTTCTTTTTTGATATCGGAAACCAGAGGATAGTTCAGGTCACCGATGCCACCAGACTTGCGCTCTGTCTGAATCCAAGCAAGGTGAGAGAATTCGCTGTCAACAGAGACGGCGAGAATTTCGGTGCCTAGGGCTTTGAATTCGTCAGCGCGATCGCTAAAAGCGATGATTTCAGTTGGGCAGACGAATGTGAAGTCCAAGGGATAGAAGAACAGGACGACATATTGACCCCGGTAGTCAGACAATTTAACTGTCTTGAATTCTTGATCGACTACAGCGGTTGCAGTGAAGTCGGGAGCCTGTTGACCTACCCGCAAACATCCTTCTGTGTGGGGACTCATGAAGTTACTCTCCTTAATTGTTTTTGGCGCATACGCCGTTGGTAAGGTTAATGCAACTTTACCCGTGTTGGTAAGACTATTTATTAACGAACTGTTACGACTATATCATAGTCATAACGATTTTGAGTACGAGTTAGGTTCATCTTTGATATGCTGATTGCTTACGCAATGTTTGAGAGCCATTTTGAGTGAAGGATTTAGATACGCGGGAATGGCTGTTGACCAATGGCTTAGGCAGTTTTGCCAGTGGTACAGTTTGTGATGCTCGCACTCGCACTTATCACGGTTGGTTGCTCGCGGCCCTTGAACCGCCAGGAAACCGTACCTTATTGCTGTCTCATCTTGATGCCAGTTTGGAAGTGGCGGGTTCAGTCTGGGCACTCTCAACAAATTTTTGGGACGGGGGTAAGAAGATTGAACCCAAGGGTTATCAGCTACTACGCTCCTTTGAAGTAGAACCAGTGCCCAAGTGGGTTTGGGGTCACAAACAGTGGCAATTGACTCGACGGCTGATAATGCCTTATGGATTGATTGGGGAAGAAGTCAGAGGCATAACTGAATCTGCGGCTAGTCCACGAATCTGCAACCGTATCTTGATCGAGTATCGATATGAAGGCACTGGGGTAGCGACCCTGAGGTTACGACCAGTAATTGGCGATCGCGACTTTCATCACCAGCAATCAGCTAATGAGGACTTACAATTCTCCCAATTGGTAGGGCACAGTCAAATCTACCTACAAGGAATTCGTAGAGGTCAAGTTGGGATGCCCTGGCAACTGCGCTGGAGTGCGGGTCATTATCAACCGGAGGGAACTTGGTACTGGAATTATTACTACCCTGAAGAAAATCGACGGGGGTTAGGCGACAAGGAAGACCTCTACAGTCCTGGCTACTTGAGCGTTATTTTGCATCCAGGAGAAGTCCTAACTCTGGAGGCCAGGGTGGGATGGTGTGGCTCGGCCCTACCGACGCTTCAGCCCCGCTCCTTTGAGGAGGCGGTGCAAGCCGAGCAAGAACGACAACGCCAACTATTCGATCTAGCATCGGTGGCAGTGAAGCGCGAGCACGAAATCAATTGGCGTCAGTTGTTGCGAGCAGGAGACCAGTTTATTGCTTACCGCGCCTCAATAGGGAGTCCGACTGTGATTGCTGGTTACCCCTGGTTTAACGACTGGGGGCGCGATACGCTGATTGCTCTACCGGGACTGGCGTTAGCAACGGGGCGTTTTGAAGAGGCTAAGGGATTAATAAGAACGTTTGGAAGCTATTGTCGTGATGGTCTGATTCCCAATACCTTTCCGGATGCAGGTGCCGAGCCGATTTATAACAGTATTGACGCTTCGCTCTGGTGGATTGAAACGTTGGGCCTTTACCTAGAAACAACGCAGGACTGGGATTTTCTAACTGAGCAATATTCCGTAGTGCGGAAAATCTACAAAGCCTTTACTGCTGGCACTCGGTACAATATTCGGGTTGATGCCTCCGATGGGCTACTAACCTGGGATGCACCAAACGTGGCAATCACCTGGATGGATGTTGTAATTGACGGTCAACCCGTGACGCCGCGTCGGGGAAAACCGATAGAAATCAATGCCCTTTGGTACTCGGCTTTGTGTTGGACGAGCCAGTGGACGCAGAAACTAGTCGAAAACTCCAGTGCAGATACAGTGAGGCTTTTGCAACAAGGTCAACGCTATGACCAGCAAGCACAAAAAGTGAAGGCATCTTTACAAAAGTTTTGGAATCGAGAGCGGAATTACTTCTACGACACCATTGAACCAGATGACCGACGGGATGCCCGGATTCGCCCTAATGCGGTTCTGGCACTCTCTCTGTATCATTGTGGGTTTTCTAAGCCTCAGGCACGTCGAGTGTTGCAGGTGGCGTGCGATCGCCTCTTAACTCCCTACGGTTTGCGAAGCCTTGACCCAGCTGACCCGGACTACGTTAGTTACTATAGCGGCGACCGATTGCATCGCGATCGCGCTTACCATCAAGGCACAGTTTGGAGTTGGCTAATCGGGCCATTTGTTCGAGCCTGGAAGCGGTTCTATGATACAACACCCGTTCCCTATAACTTCCAAACCCTACTCGATCACTTTCAGCAACAAGCTTGTCTGGGTTCTGTTTCCGAAATCTTTGATGGCGACCCGCCCCACTTACCCCAAGGAGCGATCGCTCAAGCTTGGTCAGTCGCTGAACTCATCCGTCACTTCTCGGATTTATGATTATTGATAAGTCAGATAGGGTTTGAAGGAAAAAAGTATTTCATCATCAAAATTCAGGTGGTAGCGGCGGACAAGCTCCTTTGTAAAAAACCGCAGCTTTACCTTGACTACGTGCAGCGTTAACTGCTGCCCGTGCCTCATCCCAACTTGGAAACGTGAGAAACTGCCATTGACCAAGCTTGTCACCAGCAATGGCAATCACGCTCTGTTGTTGTTCCCAGTCACTAACTTTCACAATCAATCTGTAACTCTGATCGCATGGTAGCAAGTAGAGTATCTGCACCGCTGAAAAGGCACTTCAACTTGCTTTAGGTAAACTGGCTTACTGAAGCGATCGCTGATATGCGATAGGTTGCTAACAAAATACACCAGCCATTTGTAGCCAGTGTGTTACTCATTAATGCTAATTGATACAGCAGCGCTCTGACAGTAGCAGATCAGAAAGTCCATTCGTGGTCTGGATCATCCAAAGCTGCTTTGACAGATGCTAAATCACCGAGGTCTTTGAATGGGCTTGATTTTGCTAACTCTGTGATTGAATGCAGAGCTGAGCCAATCTGAGCATTATTACCCTCTGCCATTGCCTGATCGACTATGCCAAATAGAGCGGCAAAGTTCTCGAAGCGTTCATCAAATGAGCGATTAAGGTAATCTATCAAAAAGTCTCGTTGGGCTTTAATTTGGGCGATTGTTGCTTTTTCCCAAGCTTCGATTCCACGCCTTTTAGTCCGCTCCTCTTCTGCAACTGTCTTGTACTCGGTGTAAGCTAGGACAATTTCGCGTAAACATTCAGCAGGACTGGCGAAAGCTGCGGCGTTTTGTACAAAGACTTCTACAGGAACTTTCTTGGGTGTCATATCTAGGTACCTGGTAGGTTACGGTATTTTTCTAGAATGGTTACAGTGCCAAGGTTAAGCTTCCCTTCACTGTTTAAGACTGGGGTTTTCATGATTTCTACAAGAGCCTGAATTAGAAGTGCTACCTGTTGAAACTTTTCAGCGTCCCCTTTTGGATCAAAGGGCTGGGATTCAAGTTCGTCAAGACTCGCAACAGCACGAATGTTACAAGATTCAAACACACCCCTCATTTCCACAATCCGCCGTTTTACCTGTTGCGAATAGTCTTTAGCAACGTTAATTTCAGCAATCACTTTATTAACTTTGGCTTCGTGCTCCCGCGCCTTTGTCATAGCTTTCTCCCCTTCACGAGCAGCCATAAAGCCCCCAATTGCCAAAGCTGGGAGAATAGTGATGCCACCAAGTACAGCTGCTCCAAGAGCCATACCACCTCCACCAGCAGCAACAGCTCCACCACCAAACCATGCCAGCATCGCATTCGTAGCAGCGGCACCACTGAGACTTGATATGGCTGTTCCGGTGCTTGCAACTCCTATAGAAGTAGCAACAGTGACGGCACCGCCGTATCCTGCTGCTGCGGCTCCAGCCGCTTTAGCGCCACCCATAAAAAACTTTTCTGCTCCTATCGCCGCAGCTTTATACTCTTTAATCTGCTGAACTGAAAAGTCCACTCCTTCCAAAAGCCGCTTATCGCTTTGGGAAGCCCGTTTACCATTACGCTCAATGAAGGCAACAAAGCTCCCAACTGTGTGCCTTATGACATCAAGCTGGAGTTGACCATACTCTTCTGCCAACTTGTTTGTGGCTTCTTCTTCTCTTTTCAACTGTTCGACAGCACATTCGTATCGCTCTTGAGCGCTCTTAGCAATTTCATTGGCTTTCTGACCTGGATAAGGGAATGAGACCACGAAATACTCCTAATTTAATAAAAAACTTGAATTTCTAACATGAGAGGATACCAATCATGCTAAAAATTCAGTCATATAAAGCTTTTAAGCCTCTGCACTTTAGAGATAGATTCCTTCTTTCAGTATTGACATCTTTGTCAATTGTGGGGTTAGAAGGTCAATAACTTCATAAACTCTTTAACTTACGACAATTGTATAAACTACTTGAAAATTAACTAGCTATGGCAATGACAAAATCAGTATGGATATCGAAGGCTTCATCGTATTTGAACAAAAGGTTTTTTCTGAAAAAAGGATAAAAGAAAAACTACTATCCTCTTAGTGGTAGCTTTAGCTAGTGGAGTTCATAACTCAGGTACTTGTACTTGTCGAGTAGTACCTGCGTAGTGTTTCATAATTATTTCTGGTGAATTTCCTGCCCATTTGGCTACTTGTATAACAGTTACACCAGCTTCTAAGGTCATTGTAATAAAGGTATGACGGCAGTTGTACTGAGGTAAATATTGCTTAACCTTCTTATCCTTAACCAGATTTTCTACCACTGGTTTCCAGACCCGATTTAAGAAGTTATGTGCATCTATCTCTTTGCCGCTTCTAGCAGGAAAGACTAAGGTTTCAGAGTTAACCTCCTCTAGCTGAATCTCATCCAGGAGAGCCTGTAACTGAGTGTTAATGGGGAATGTTCTAGTTTCGTGAGTCTTTGTAGACTTCCTGATTTTTAGGTCTGTAGCTACTGCTTCACAGAAAACAATACGGTTGTTTTTGATGTGTTTCCACTTTAGGGCTATGGCTTCTTCAGGACGCGCACCTGTAAGAAACAGAAACTTGACGTATGGAGCATAGTATGAGTGAGGGACTGGGGCGAACTTGGATGAGTAGGTATTATTCTCAAAAGCCTGGATAATTGCATCTCGTTCTTCCTTTGTGAAGGACATCCGAGATGTTGTACTAGCTTTTTCGGACTTGATCT
Source organism: Candidatus Sericytochromatia bacterium (assembly GCA_036703885.1). Classification (GTDB taxonomy): domain Bacteria; phylum Cyanobacteriota; class Cyanobacteriia; order Cyanobacteriales; family Coleofasciculaceae; genus CADCTM01. The sequence continues at coordinate 19,257 of DATNQT010000154.1, read as the reverse complement.
GACTCGCCATGCCGTCGAACGGGTTAGAGTCAAGCAGCTTAGAACGTACAGCCCAATTACAGCAAGCATTAAACTGTTTCAGCGTCCGCTTGGCAACTTCCGCAGAATAGGTTTTAAGTAGATAGTCCCGAATTTCTCCTGCCTCACTGAGGTTTTGTGTTAGTAGCTTCAGAATCCGCTTTTGAATTTTCCCATAATCCCGCAGGATTGTTGTCTCTTCCAACTGGCTTGATTTGAACTGCGTGTACTTGTCCCACAGTTCAGATAGTTTCAGTGCCTTCTGTGGGAATTCTACAGGCTTTACCAGAGTTAGATGAGTCTGAGGTCTGTACTTAGCTAGTGTAGGGTCGAAGTTGCCTGTAATCAGGTCTAGCTCAATTTGACGTGCTTGACGTTCTGCGGACGTGCGATTTTCTGGAGAGTCAGCTAACCCAAGTGTGAGGTACTTTTGCTTGCCGCTATAAATTTGCCGTGGGAGACGCAAGCGTAACCTACCTTGGAAAGATTCTAACCCGACCGAACCCTTGGAGGCTTTGTATTGTACGTTCATTACTCTAACGTTGTTATGACTATGAAAATATTTGCTCTAACCATCATAGTCAATTCATAGTCAAAATCAATAGTCAAAGGTAGTCTAAACCGATGATTACAAGAGCTTGTAGATCTACTAAGCTCTGAAATCCTTTATCTTTATTAGGCTTTTGAGAAATGGCTCAGGCGAGATTTGAACTTGCGACCTTGGGCTTATGAGTCCCCTGCTCTAACCACTGAGCTACTGAGCCAAGCTTTTTTACAGCTTTATTAATTTAACACATTAGCTGAAGCATTGCTATCCCAGGAAGAAATTGGATAGGGAGCTATCTAGCTCCCCCCAACATACCTTTACGGGTTAGAATCCTAAGCTACGGGCGGGGCAGATAAGCAATGGGGTTAACGGCACCACGTCCAGCCGCATGTACCTCAAAGTGACAGTGAGGTCCGGTGCTATTTCCCGTGCTACCCATTTCAGAAATTTGCTGACCCTGCGCCACCTCTTGCCCGCGACGCACCAAAATCCGGTTGTTGTGGGCATATAGGGTTAGGCTACCATCCGGATGTTGAATTTCCACCAAATTACCGTAGCCACCAGAATTCCAACCCGCGCTCACAACAACACCGGGAGCTGCTGCGACAATGGGTGTACCGACGGGAGCCGCAATGTCAATCCCTTTGTGCATCCGTCCCCAACGCTGACCATAGCCTGAGGTCAGGACGCCCTTGGTTGGCCAAATATAGCCATTAAGTTGAGTTGGGCTATCCGGTAGATACATATCCGGTGGCGACAGGGAAGGCAGTTCAGGAGAAACTGTTTGTCCCACTGGCGTCCGAAGTGCTGGGTTATAGCTACCGGCTGGTATTGGTGCTGCTGCCACGAGTCCCCGTAGGGGAGCCACAGCAGTCGTCTCTGGTGGAGGCACTTGGATTGAAATCGAACCCTGTTGAGCTTGCGGCTGTTGCTGACGCCTTTGAACGTCTGCTTGTAAGGTTTCGTTGTTCCGAGCAGGCTTGAACTCAGGATTGACTCTGATGGGGGTAGAGGCGTTGTTCAAGCTTGGAGGTACTGGTGCTGTTGCGCTAGGAACCACAACATTTGTGGGTACACTAGCTTGACTGCTTTGTCCGTTCTGCTGAAACTCTTCTCTTAATTTGAGGATGTCAGCCCTCAGCCGATCAATATATGGGTTGGATTTAGAGTCAGCCTGCTGAGTCGCTTGAGTATCAGCCCCGACTCTGGAATTCGATTGCCCATTACCCGCAATAGTAGATTGTGCCAACACTGGGCGTGGAACGGGTGGGGTTTGAGATTGTGGCTGTATCGGCACAACCGGTGTAACCCGATCTGACACCGTAGGAATCGCCGGTGTCGGTGCTGCAACTGTTGGCTGCTGTTGCCGAGACGCCAAAGTGTTAGGTTTGGAGTTGATACCAGGGAGTAAGGTAATAGCACTCGCGCTGCCACTTGCTGATTGAGCTTGTGGAATTTTTAGCTGTTGATTAACGCCAATCACGTTTGGATCGTTTAGCCCGTTAACCTTGATCAGCTCTGAGGCCGATAAACCGTAACGACGAGCGATCGCACCTAGCGTATCTCCAGGTTTAACCTGGTAGGTGTTTGCAGCTGTTGATGGCGTCAGTGTTTGTATCACTACTGGCTGCGGCACTTGTGGCTTTGCAGCATTTTCCGGATTGGTGACTGCACTAATTCCCAGATTGCCACTGGTTGGAGCTTTCGGAGCCACTGTCGGTGTAGCAGCGATTTGCGGGGTTGGCACTGGAATTACCACCGCCGACTCCGCCTGTGTTGCCACTTTTGGGGCAAGTGTCGGTGTCGTAGCAATTTGTGGGGTTGGCACTGGAATTACTACCGCCGACTCTGCCTGCCTTGCCGCTTTCGGGGCAAGTGTCGGTGTCGTAGCAATTTGTGGAGTCGGAACTGGGATTACCACTGACGACTCCGGTTGCCTTGCCGCTTTCGCGCCTACTGTTGGTGAGGACGCGATTTGTGGGGTTGGTATCGGCACAGTCACTGGACTTGTCGGTACACCCACTAGTTGTTTGGGAGCGTTTGCTACTGACTCCTCAAGTTTTAAAGCCGCAGGGGGTAGGGTAACGGGGGTCGATGGTTCAGCCGCCGAGGCGACCTCCGATGCTTCCGTTGACTGCTTGGATAGATTTGTGGACTCCTCAGACCTCAACTCCGCCAGACTGTCATTCAAATGGTTCCGCTGCTCTTTTAAGTTGTTTAGAGCAACCTCTTGTCTTGCCTTTAAAAGGTCATCGACTTTGCCAGGAACCGTAACAGATTCACCTGTTTGTAGCTGACTCGCTTCCGACATCGGTGCAGATGCCTGCAACTGCGTCGGTTCCACACCATAAGATTCAGATAATGTTTCGACAGTTTCGCCTGCTTTCACTTCGTGAACGATACCGTTCACGGGAGGAATCTTAAGCGTCTGTCCTACAGGAAGAACAGCACTCGGCTGGATATTGTTAGAAGCGGCGATCGCTTCTGGCTGTACCTGATAAGACGTGGATAAGTCCCAAAGCGTTTCCCCTTCCCTCACCTGGTGTTCAACTACAGATGGTAGGGCTGGTTTTAAGTCTACCGCCGCTTCTTGATTTACAGGCGTTGGCAGCGTTGAGAGAGCGACAACTGACGGCTGTGCCGCTGGCATCGGAGAAACACTGGTACTCGGCTCAACGGCAAGAGCCTGCATATTTGGCTCCGTGGTTACTGGCTCAACTGCCATAGCTTCATCGCCTTGCTGAGGCAGCAATAAGCCAGTAGCTCCCATCGAGATTGCCAGTCCAATCATGGCGGCAGAGGTGCGAGATCTACGGTTCACTTCGATCGGGATTGTCGCGCCGATCGGTTGCTTCATGTAGAGCTTTAATAACGCATCAAAGGAGTCTGCTGCACAAGAAGGAACTTGTTTAACCTTCTGCGTAAATGTTCGTTTCAAAAACGACCTCCTGGTGTGTGACGAGCGCTGAACAGTTCCTAATGATTTTTTACCAGTCAATGAGGCAACTCACCTCTAAATGTGATTCAGATCACAGACATTAAGCATACTTAGGCAAGATTACCTTGCTTTTTCCATTTAGACAAGTTGCTTTTTTGATTTAGCTCAAGTTGACGTGACCAATAAAATTTTTTGCTTGACGGCAACAATGGATTCACCCTTAAAGAAGCAATAATCAGGCGTCTGAGAAGAACAATCTTCTGACAAAAGACACCAGAGATATCGGCACAGCTTTGCTGCCATAGCTTGCTGCATAGAACATACTGGTCGGGCGAGGTTCCCTCCGGAAGATGACTAATGACAAAAATAAAACTCAAGCATTTTTCCTGAATGGGAATCATTCCAGAACACCCTGCAACCGCCTAGTTTAGCAACCTAAAGGCATCACAGACAGGAACTTTACGCTACTTCTGGGTAAGACAACAACCGTGGAAGCGTATTGATTTAACTCGGATGCTACGAGTTATTCTGGGTTTCTAAAACTTGCTCAATTCGCGACTTTCCTTGCTGGTAGGTTGTTCTAGCTTTCTCGCTCTCACTAATTTGGGATGATCAAAATCTATCAGTCAGCTCCTCATTGTCCCTGATCTTCTTTATATAAATTTCTTATCAGAGGGCAATAACTTTCGTATTGTAGATAGCTAAATCATCCGTCAACCATCTATGGGATAGGAATAAATCCTTAGTGACAACGCTGTAAAATTTTGCAAAACAGCCAATTTAAATTTCCTTTCACCAAGATTAAATATATTTATCTACATTCATAACTAGAGATTTAAGAGAGGTGGCTGGACAACTAGGGATAATTAGCAGATTGAATCGCTTAATCCGAAAACTCCTCTAAAATGAAAGACAAATAACTTGAAAGTGATGATTGAAAACTCCACATTAAGGAGCCGCAAACTTTTTGTGTATGGAGAAAAAGGCTTAGTCCAAATAGCCCAATTGACGCCGTGCTTCAAATAAGCCAACAGCCGCACTAACAGAAAGATTTAAACTACGTACTCCTGGCTGACTCATGGGGATATAGACAGTAGAGTTACAGGACTCTAAGACAGTAGATGGCAAACCCGTAGTTTCGCAACCAAACAACAGCCAATCGTTGCTTTGAAACTGGAACTTAACATAACTACATTCTCCCCCAGTACTAAAGCCAATCGCTCGACCCCCTAACTGCTGATGAACTGCTTCAAAGGTATCTAGTGAATCATGGTAGTGGAGGTTGACGTAGGGCCAGTAATCTAGTCCTGCTCGTTTTAGGTAGCGATCGCTAATTTCAAAACCTAAAGGTCCGACCAAATGCAACTGAGTGCCCGTAGCGGCACAAGTCCGGGCAATATTTCCAGTATTAGGTGGGATTTGCGGATGAATGAGAACAACCCTTAACATAAGAGGCTCAACGAGAGCTGACACTGAAATAAGCTTCTGCCTAGTGAGCAAATATCTCTACCTAAAGACAGAGGTCATATAGATTTTTCTAATCGATCGACATCTTACAAAAATCATTAGATATTTTGATTTGTAAATCGCCAATCCCACGCTAAAAATTAGGCTGCCAACAACTGGCATAATTTGTCTTCGAGTTCCCGCTCTTGTTCAGCCATTTCTTGAATTGCTTGTACGAGGACAGCACGACTATCGAGATTAGAGGAGTAGAGTTTTAGCCACTGTTGGGCAGTGTTTCCTTCCCGAATAATTTTTTTGACGGGTGAGAGAAAGCAACTGAAGCCTCGTTTTTTCGCAATGGGCAAAACCTGTTGATAAATTTCCTCAATCCAATCCCGTGCCAGAATCGGCTTGCCATCCTGCCAATGCTGTAGGGTAGCATCAAGACTTTGACGAGCAGCGGCATCTTCATTGGCATCGGTTAGCGCCACTAAGTCTTGAGAGCCTTGGGAAGTTGACAGGTTACTCAATTCTAAAGGGTCGAGGTGGGGGTCTTCAATAAGCTGCCACAGACGTGCTTCAATTAGGGCGGTAATCGCTAGTAAGGCGATTGGATCGGCAACTAAGTCACAGATTCTTAGTTCAAGGCGGTTGAGGTTGTAGGGTCGGCGATCGCCATTAGGTCGCACCGATGTCCACAGATGACGCACATTTTGCATCGTCCCGGCTTTGAGTTGGTCTTCCGTCCAGCGGATAAAATGAGCGTGGCTCTCAAATAGGGGGACATGGGCTGGTGTTTTGGGGAAGAGTCCCCAACGGGTGGAATGATAACCCGTAGGTTGCCCCTTGAGAAAGGGGGAAGAAGCACTGAGGGCGAGGTAGAGGGGCGCTTCCAAACGGACGAGGCGGAGTGCCCGCATTAACAGTTCGGGGTCGCTAATGCCGATGTTGATGTGAACGCTGGCGGTGACGACTTTAGTGCCGTAAGTTTGCTCGATGTAGGTGTGGTAAGGGTTATTGGGGTCGGAACGGTGGAAGGCTTCGCTCTCTTCTAAAGACAGAGTACTTCCTGGAATTAGGGTATAAGTGCCTAATTGCTCTACATAAGCTCGTAGGCGCTGCCGAGGACGCACTAAAGCACATAGTAAGCGGTCGTAGCAAGACAACGGTGCGGTGGTATATTCTACATTGCGGCTATCAGGCTCCCGCACAAATCCATCCAGGGACTCCACAATCTTGTCGGAAAGACCGACAACATCGCCCTGTGGCGTACCCGTGTACATTTCAATTTCAAAACCTTTTGATAGAAGCACGGTTTTTCCTCAGTTGGGTTAAATAGGAAGTATCGGTACGCTAGCAGGATTACAAAAATGTATTGGGGAAGACCAAATAATTCTTCTCTCAATAGTTTCGTATTACAGATCATACTGGCGATAGACTTGATCGGCGGCCCGGTGGAGTAATGAGTGTCGGTAGGTGAGGGCGTCGAGGTCATCAGCATAACCACCGCCAATCACGCTGGCAACAGGATAGCCAGCGGCGATACAGGTAGTTAGAACCTGCATCTCGCGGCGGTAGATACCTGTATCGGTGAGGGCTAATTTGCCTAAGCGATCGCCTGCATGAGGGTCTACTCCAGCGTCATATAGTACTAGATCGGGCTGAACTTCGCTGAGTAAGTCTGGGAGATATTTTGCTAGGGTTTGTAGGTAGGCATCGTCATCCATTCCCACTGACAGAGGAACATCTAAGTCACTTTTTTGTTTAGTGCCGGGGAAATTGACTTCACAGTGCATGGAGAAGGTGAAGACGCTGGGGTCATCTTGGAAGATTAAGGCAGTGCCGTCTCCTTGATGGACATCGAGGTCAAGGATAAGAATTTTCTGAGCTAGTCCCAGTTGTTGAAGGACACGGGCAGAAATAGCTAAATCATTGAAAATACAAAAACCCGACCCATAACTAGGAAAGGCATGATGAGTGCCCCCTGCTGTGTTGCAGGCTAAACCGTACTTGAGTGCTAACTGGGCAGTAAGGATAGTGCCGCCTACGGCGGTGCAGGTACGATTGACGAGGGCTGGACTCCAGGGTAAACCGATACGTCGTTGGGCTTTGGGGTCGAGAGTGCCTTGGCAGTAAGCTTGGACGTACTCGCTGGTGTGGACAAATTGAATCCATTCTATTGGAGGGGGTTCGGGGAGGTGGAATTGTTCTGGAGTAGCAATGCCATCAGCCAGAAGCAGTTCGTAGAGTTTCCCAAACTTCGGCATGGGGAAGCGATGTCCTTCTGGGAGAAGTGCAACGTAATCGGGATGGTAGATGATTGGCAAGTTCATGTTTTAAATTCTGAACTAACCATACGCGGATTTCTTCCTGGCTTCGGGTTGTCGTGGTTGATGTTATCCTATGCTAAAAAGCACATGGGTCTGGTTAATTCATTCAATTTTTATACAGTTACTAAATAGCAAAAATTGTTGCTGAAAATGAATAAATATAAAAGTTTTTTATGGCAGAGGCTCTTTGGATGTTTAGCAATCATTTGTGCTAATTTATTGACTTGGCAAAATGCCAAAGCCCAACTGGTTCCTGATAGCACTTTGGGAAGCGAAAATTCAAGACTAACCCCTCAAGGTGTGAGGGATTTAATTGAAGGAGGAGCAAGACGCAACGGTATTAAATTAGGAGAGAATGGGCTATTCAGTGCGACAGAACCCGACAAAACTACATTACTATCAATTCAGCCAGGAGCATTATTTACTAATGCCCTACGCTCTCATCAAGCCGAAATTCGTAATCAGGGGAACTTAGCCGTAGGAACCAGACAAACGCTCACCTTACAAGCAGATCGTGTCACGAGTACAGGTGGTCTAACGGCACCAGGAGGCACAGTTCAGGTTTTAGGGAAACAAGTTAGTTTACTGGATAATGCCAACATTAATGTCTCTGCGCCAATGGGTGGCGGAACCGTATTAATTGGCAACGGAAAGCAAATTAATATAGATCCGGGTGTCAGGATTAATGCCGATACCTTACACAAGGGCAACGGTGGCACTGTAATAGTCAAGTCAGATGACACCTCAAGTTTTGAGGGTTCGATTAGTGCCCGTGAGGGCGAGAAATCAGGGAATGGCGGTTTTGTAGAAGTATCGGGGAGTAATCTGCAATTTTCAGGAACGGTGGATACCACAGCACCTTTTGGTCAAGTGGGGACGCTGTTGCTAGACCCCAAAGATATTTTGATTCAAAAGGGGGGAACACTCAACGGTTTAGCAGTTAGCCAACTTCTATTGGCCAATGATGTAATTTTGCAAGCAGATAACGATATTACCGTTGACGATGATATTACCGGAATCCAGACAAATAGCCTAACCCTTCTGGCAGGGCGATCGCTCACCCTTGCCCCCAATCGCAGCATCAGGCTCAATGGCGGTAATTTTACTGCCAAGATTAATGACGAAAACGCCCTAATCCCAGCAGAACGAGACCTAGGGGTGGCTCAGTTTGTGATGAGTCCAGGTTCCCAAATCTTAACTAATAGTGGTAATGTGGCGATCGCATCGGGAAGCTTTGCACCAATCAGTGCCATCAATACCGCCAATGGTTCCATCATCACCTCCAATGCTAAGAGAGCAGCATCCAATTTGGACTGTTTAACTTGTGAGATGTTAGTGATCGCTCTCTAAAAAATCAGCACCCACTTCATACAATCAGTGGATGCCTCTATAGGGAACTTAAGATTAAACTGCCTAGCCTCAATTAATAGGCATCCTGCAACTCATAGAAATCAGGCGAGATATAATCCTTACGCAAAGGCCAGCCTATCCAATCTTCTGGCATCAAAAGTCGCTTCAAGTTTGGATGTCCTTCGTAGATGATGCCGAACATATCGTAGGATTCCCGCTCTTGCCAATCTGCGGATTTCCAAATCCAGTACATGGAAGGCACTCTTGGATTCTCTCTCGGCAGGAACACCTTCAGTCGCACTTCCTCAGGTCGGTCGGCATTATCACTCAGTTTAACCAAATGGTAAAAACTAACCAAATCTTCTCCAGGGCCTACATCGTAAGCACCTTGGCACTGAAGGTAGTTGAATCCATAAGCATAGAGAGCGGTTGCGAGCGGAATCAGAAATTCTGACTCTACTTTGATAATCTCTACACCTAAGTGATCGCGCTCTAAAGCTTGATGCTCAAACTCATTCTCCGTTAACCACTGGGAAACTTTACCCGCTTCAACTAACTGAGATTCCCCAGAAGTCGCAGGTGCTAACTCTCCAGAACCCCCAGCTTGGTCTTTAGTTGCTGGTTTAGACTCTTCTTCAGCCACGGTTAACCTCCTCTTTAACTGAAGACTTGAGCGCTGGTGGGACTGGCATCCCCATCGCTTCGGTCAATTCTGGCGGTGGTGTATAGCGGGTTTCAGATTGTATGTATTTCCCAGTCAAGATCTCCGGTACCTCTTGCATCTTGTGGGTTGTGCTGTAGTAGCGATGGGTTTGATTCAACTTGCCGCGTTCCTGCATGGACTCATTCGCTACTTTCTTCCGCAGCTTAACGATCGCATCGATAATTGCTTCTGGACGTGGAGGACAACCCGGGATGTAAAGATCCACAGGAATCAACTTATCCACTCCACGTACTGTCGTCGGGGAATCAACGCTGAACATACCGCCAGTAATGGTACAGGCTCCCATCGCTATCACGTATTTGGGTTCTGGCATCTGCTCGTATAGGCGAACTAGAGCGGGTGCCATTTTCATATTGATGGTACCCGCTGTAATGATTAAGTCAGATTGCCTAGGGCTAGAACGGGGAACTAGACCAAATCGGTCGAAGTCAAAGCGAGAACCAATCAAGGCAGCAAACTCAATAAAGCAGCAGGCAGTCCCGTATAGCATGGGCCACAAGCTGGAAAGCCGCGCCCAGTTATAAAGGTCATCTACTGTTGTGAGAATGACGTTTTCCGAAAGGTCTTGAGTAATACTGGGACGTTCGCTTGGATTGAGAATTCGCTCTTTTTGTTGCTCAATTAAGGCAGAGCTGTCTGTTGTAATGTTGGAGTTCATGACCATTCAAGGGCTCCTTTGCGCCATGCGTAAACAAGAGCAACCACAAGAATTGCTATAAAAATTAGGGCTTCAATGAAAGCTAGAAGTCCAAGTTGGCTGAAGGCGACTGCCCAAGGGTACAAAAATACAGTTTCAACATCGAAAACTACGAAGACGAGCGCAAACATATAGTAACGGATGTTGAACTGAATCCACGCTCCCCCAATCGGTTCCATCCCGGATTCGTAGGTGGTACGCCGCTCGGGTCCGCGAGTGTTGGGGCGCAGAAGTTTAGATGCAGTCAGTGCCAGGAAAGGTACTGAGCTGCAAGCCAGTAAGAACCCTAAGAGATACTCGTAGCCGCTAAGAACAAACACAATCGGTAACTGCCAGTAAGAATTTGCTTTATTACTTCTTTACATTATTATAAGGTGTCCATTGTTTCCTCCCAATTAGAGAAACTTAGCCCGATCATTGTTAGAAGTAATCGTAGGTGATTCTGCCTAGGCAAGTGGCTTGAGCTAATTACACTCAATGAACTCCAGCCCAGAAGCGCTTCATCATCCACTGCTGTTGTACTCAAATGTTGGATGAGTCTTGGGTGAAAGGGTCAAGGGCAAGTCAAGCTAAGTAATCGGTCATGTCCATAACTATTAGAAAGCGACTCACCCTGACGTTAAGGTTTGACTTCCTGCTAGACCCTTAGGAAAGCGATCGCCTCTAGAACACGAGTTGCCTCCTTATAATTATGCTGGCAAGGCTGCGAATCCTACTTGAGTAAGAAAGTCCCCCATTTATGCGATAATTTTTAACATAGATTTTAAGATTTGCTTCCTAATATTTACTGTGAGCAATGAGCGATCCAGCCAACGAGCAAACCCTTACTCAACAAGCCCCAGCTAGTTACGAATGTACCTCTTGCGGCTATGTGTATGAGCCGAGCCAGGGAGATAATAATCGTAATATTCCTCCAGGGACGCCGTTTGAAGAGTTGCCAAACGACTGGCGTTGCCCGGTTTGCGGCGTTCGGACTTCTCAGTTTGAGAATATTGGTGCAAGAAATGCCCCTTCTGGGTTCCAGGAGAACCTGAGCTTTGGCTTTGGGGTCAACCGCTTGACGCCAGGGCAGAAGAATCTCCTAATTTTTGGTGCTTTAGCCGTAGGCTTTTTATTTTTTCTAAGTCTGTACGGTTTGCGCTGAAATATGGAGGTTGGGCGGCGATTTGGGCGTGACGAGCTACCAGCGAACCGTTGTGTAGCTGCGGGTGTTCACGAGGTAAGGGAATGAGCAAATTTGAGAAAGCATCGCCAAAACCTAGAAAATTCGCTTTTATCAGTTCTGGAGGTTATGAGCTATTTAATGAGAACGCTGAAACAAATCGTAACTTTATTGGCGATCGCCTTCATTTGTATCAGCTGTAGTTATGCTACACCCCTGAGCTTTAACCCCTGGCAGGTTGTGCCAGTGCCAACAGACACTAACCTACAGGATATTGCTTTTACAGGTGACCCCAGTCATGGATGGCTTGTGGGTAGCAATTCCGCAATTTTAGAAACCACAGATGGCGGTAAGACCTGGCAGGAAAGAAAACTAGAGCTAGGCGATCAGAATTATCGCTTTACTTCTGTAAGCTTTGCTGATAAAGAAGGCTGGATTACAGGTGAACCGGGAATCCTGCTCCATACGAGTGATGGCGGGTCATCCTGGTCGCGCATTCCTTTGAGTGAAAAGTTACCCGGTTCGCCTAACACTGTTTTGGCACTCGGACCCGACTCAGCTGAGATGACAACCACAGTTGGGGCAATTTATCAAACGAAAGACGCAGGCAAGACTTGGAAAGCGATGGTTGAAGAAGCTGTCGGGGTTGTCCGGAATATTTCCCGTTCTGAAGATGGAAAATACGTGGCAGTTTCCGCTAAAGGTAACTTCTACTCGACGTGGGAACCCGGTCAGAAGGCTTGGGTACAGCACCAGCGTAATAATTCTAAGCGTCTTCAAAATATGGGATTTGGTAAAGATGGGCGTCTTTGGGTGTTGGCACGGGGCGGTCAGTTGCAGTTTAGCAGCACAGAAGACCCAGAAGTCTGGGATGAGGCTCAAAATCCAGAGTTTTCAACAAGTTGGGGATTGCTCGACTTAGCTTACCGAACACCCAATGAAATTTGGGTAGCTGGTGGTAGTGGTAATTTGCTTTGTAGTTTAGATGGTGGCAAAACTTGGCAAAAAGACCGAGGAATTGAGAATGTACCCTCTAACTTGTACAAAATCGTTTTTCTAACACCAGAGCAGGGATTTATCATTGGTCAGAAGGGTCTTTTGCTAAAGTATGAGCAGCCTTCAGAAACCGCTTGATAAATAGAAATCCCTTGAATCAATACAAGGGAATTTCGTATTATAGTTAGTGAGTTTTCAACTAAAAGATTGGAAGGAGAATTCAATCATGTCGGGTACAACTGGAGAACGTCCTTTTGGGGATATTGTTACAAGCGTTCGTTATTGGGTAATTCACAGCATCACCATCCCGGCTTTGTTTATTGCAGGTTGGCTATTTGTTAGCACAGGGCTTGCCTATGATGCGTTTGGAACACCCCGTCCTAATGAGTACTTCACCCAAGAACGGCAGGAACTGCCGATTGTAAACAATCGCTACGACGCTAAACAGCAAGTCGATCAATTTATCGGTAAGTAATTTTTTGTAAAATAGGTTGAAAACTATGACAAGCAATACTCCAAATCAGCCAGTTTCCTATCCAATTTTCACGGTTAGATGGCTGGCTGTTCATACCTTAGCAGTACCTTCGGTCTTCTTCTTAGGTGCGATCGCAGCAATGCAATTTATTCAACGATAGGAGAAACAACAATGGCAGACGATCGGACTCCCAATCCTAATAATCAGCCGGTTGAACTCAATCGGACTTCTCTTTACTTAGGACTGTTGTTAGTTTTTGTTCTCGGTATTTTGTTTTCCAGTTACTTCTTCAATTAACTGGGCGTGAGTGTAATTATTGCTGGATTAAATTAGGAGGTACAAACTGTGTCTGGAACTGGAAAAATTCCTTTGTGGATTGTTGCTACTGTTGTTGGTCTGGGTGTGATAACACTTTTGGGTGTTTTCTTCTACGGTGCTTACGCTGGACTTGGTTCTTCCCAGTAGAACAGATCGCAACTGAGCTTAACAAGCAATTAATAGAAAATGCTTGTTTGACACCTAAATACTCATGAAAAGTTAAGCCGCTGATTTAATTAAATCGGCGGTATTTTAATGAGCGCTTTTGCCTGGAAATAGTGCTTTGTTGAGCCTGACGAACCGCATATTCAGTTAGCGTGGACTGTCAATTAAACAGTAAGCAGTTTGGATAAAGCTGTATTTCTATTCTGGCTGCCCTAAAAGTAGGGTGTGCAATGCACACCCTACTCCTGCTGCTGTTCTACTAAAGCTTCACAACACAATATTTATTAACTTTTACGAATTGATCAAGTTAAGTAAGTGTGGTTGATGGATCAGGCGACGCATCAGGCATTATTGCCCCACGCAAGTTGGCACGACTGAGGTTGACATCACGAAGATGAGCGTGCGTTAGGTCTACTTCTGTCAAGTTGGCTTCCTCTAAATTTGCTCCTGTCAGGGTGGCATGAGCGAGATTGGCGTGACTGAGATTGGCGGCTGTTAGGTTTGCGCCCCTGAGATCTGCACCACTGAGGTTGGCATAACTCAGATTAACCTTTTTTAGCTGTGCCCCCATCAGGTTTGCCCCCCGAAAATCCCTTTGACCTACTGCATATCGACTTATAAGTTCATCAGTTCTCATGGCTTTTTTATTTTCTAAACTACTTTTAATCTCTTATTTTTTCAGCGATTCAAGACACCCATAGAAATCGTATTTTTCTCGGTTTTTGTCAAAGACTGTCCAGCGTGAAGGCTGGCTACTGAACAATCCTAAGTCAATATGGTCGTAGGTAAAGTATCCATTGGAGCGTTTACCTTGCTGATCAATTAAAACAACGGGTTGTAACTTACAATTTGTTTTGATCGGTTTGAGCATTTTTTATTAGATATTGTTGATTGTTGGAGTAGTTTGGGCGTTACTATCTAAACCTAGTTGATGTGCTTCAAACGCTATAGTGCTTCATTACTAAAAGTTATGATAAAAGTACTGATTGGGTTCTAATTCTAGTCGAAGCACAACACTGGATTGGATAAAGTTGCTTTCTTTGTCTTCCCGACTCATTAAGATGTGTCTGTGCGCCTCTCCTCAGAATTACCTAGCTTTGTTATAGCGATGTCTCTAGACTGGCATTTTTAAGCCTGGGTCAATAATAATTTCAGTATAGCTCTATTATCTTGACGCTAAAACTTATTTATTGATATCATAAAAAGCTTCATTTTTGTGGTATTCTTAAGAGACACTACAAGAATTAAGTAGCTAGGAACTAGAAAGCTACTTTTGCTATCTGACGGGCTTTAGATGATAAAGGCGGTAGTGAACCACGACCTCAGAGGAGAATAAACGGCAAATTGGTTGAGTCGTGCCGAAAAGCCGTGTATTGAGCTGGATACGACTGACTGAGCCAAGCCTTTGACCCTGAGGATAAGTATTAATGAACATTCAAGCGCTAGATATTAAGGTTGGCGATCGCATCATTGCCTACTGTAAGCAGAAGATGCAACCCTGCACAGTGCGACGGTTAATGGACGTGACGCAGAACAACATCACACTCAAGGTATCCACATCTGTGCCTTATCGGGAATCAGCCTCTTACCTAGTTCAGTTTCACAGAGAGGCTCTGGTTGAAATGGCTGGCTTAAAATCCCGCTCCCAGACAGGACAGCAATTACTCCCTCCACAAGGACACATCCATGTTTGAACGCTTTACAGATACAGCTATTAAGGTGATTAGACTGGCTCATGAGGAAGCACGTCGCCTCGGTCACAACTTTGTGGGTACGGAGCAAATCCTGTTGGGTCTGATTGGAGAAGGAAATGGTATCGCCGCAAAAGTCTTACTATCCTTGGGCGTCACTCTCAAAGAGGCAAGAGAAGAAATTGAAAAAATTATTGGTCGGGGTTCTGGGTTTGTCGCTGTTGAGATTCCCTTCACCCCAAGGAGTAAGCGTGTTCTCGATCTGTCAATAGAAGAATCTCGCAGACTAGGGCGGGACTATGTTGGCACGGAACACTTACTTCTGGGTCTAATACGGGATGGAGAGGGTGTGGCGGCAAAAGTTCTCTCAAACCTGGGAGTTGAATCAGCAGAAGTTCGGGCTAAAGTGCTTCAGATGCTTTCCGAAACGACAACCGTCGTGACTGATAATAGCAGCACCCGCAAAAAAACACCAAACCTTGATGAATGCGGCATCAACTTGACTCAACTAGCTGCGCAGGGCAAGCTCGATCCGGTCGTGGGTCGCCAAAAGGAAGTTGAACGAATGATTCAAATTCTGGGTCGTCGCACTAAGAATAACCCTGTATTGATAGGAGAACCAGGAGTCGGTAAAACAGCGCTGGCAGAGGGGTTAGCTCTGCGGATTGTTAACAATGATGTTCCTGATGTCCTTCAAGGAAAGCAGGTTCTCACCCTTGAGATGGGTTCGTTGCTCGCAGGTACTAAGTACCGAGGGGAGTTTGAGGAGCGCCTCAAGAACATCATAGAGGAAGTTCGCGCTTGTCAGGATGTAATCCTGGTAATTGACGAGGTTCATACTATGGTTGGGGCGGGAGCAGTATCAGGAGCCCTTGATGCCGCTAATATCCTTAAGCCTGTCCTGGCGAGGGGCGAAATCCAATGTATTGGCGCAACCACTCTAGATGAATACCGTAAGTACATTGAGCGGGATGCGGCATTAGAACGTCGTTTCCAACCCGTGATGGTGAATGAACCCAGCGTTGAGGAAACAATTGAGATATTGTACGGGTTGCGCGATCGCTACGAGCAGCACCACAAGCTAACAATTTCAGATCTTGCCCTAGAAGCTGCCGCTAAACTCTCAGACCGATATATCTCAGACCGCTTTCTACCCGACAAAGCCATTGACCTGATTGATGAAGCAGGTTCTCGCGTCCGGATACTCAACTCTAAAGTTCCACCATCTGCCAAGAGCCTGAACAAACAACTACGCCAAGTTCTAAAGGATAAAGAAGAGGCTATTGGGTTGCAAGAGTTTAGCAAAGCAGGAGAAATGCGCGTTAGCGAACTCAAGCTTCAGGCAGAAATTCGGGCAATTGTCCAAGACAAAGACTCTAAT
Source organism: Candidatus Sericytochromatia bacterium (assembly GCA_036703885.1). Lineage (GTDB taxonomy): Bacteria > Cyanobacteriota > Cyanobacteriia > Cyanobacteriales > Coleofasciculaceae > CADCTM01. Next base: position 3,019 of record DATNQT010000154.1, on the reverse strand, counting down.
TCTACTGGTGCTGAAGTCTCTCCCATAGTAAACGAAGAGGACATTGCTCACATTGTCGCCTCATGGACGGGAGTACCCGTCAACAAACTGACTGAATCCGAGTCTGAAATGCTACTTCAGATGGAAGATATTCTGCACACTCGGCTCATCGGTCAAGAAGAAGCCGTCCAGGCAATTTCCCGTGCGATTCGTCGCGCCCGCGTTGGTATCAGTAACCCCAAGCGACCCATCGCTAGTTTTATCTTCTCTGGTCCTACAGGAGTAGGTAAAACTGAACTTGCCAAGTCACTGGCAGCTTACTTCTTCGGGTCTGAAGCCGCCATGATTCGGTTGGATATGTCCGAATACATGGAGCGTCACACCATCTCCAAGCTCATCGGTTCCCCTCCCGGTTATGTAGGTTACAACGAAGGAGGACAGCTGACAGAAGCCGTCCGTCGTCGTCCATATACGGTGGTGCTGTTTGACGAAATCGAAAAAGCACACCCCGACGTATTTAACCTGCTGCTGCAAATCCTGGAAGACGGACATTTGACGGATACTAAGGGTCGCATCGTGGACTTTAAGAACACGTTGTTGATTATGACTTCCAACGTCGGTTCTAAGGTGATTGAAAAAGGTGGTAGTGGTCTTGGTTTTGAATTCGCTGAAAATCAAGCTAACTCTCACTACAGACGCATTTGCTCTCTGGTAAATGAAGAACTCAAAGCTTACTTCCGTCCAGAATTCCTCAACCGTCTCGATGAAATCATTGTCTTCCGGCAACTCACCAAGGATGAAGTTAAACAAATTGCCTCTATCCTTTTAGGCGAAGTATGTAGTCGTTTAACTGAGCAAGGAATTACTCTGGAAGTCACCGAACGGTTTAAAGACCGCTTGGTGGAAGAAGGTTACAATCCCAGTTACGGAGCGCGTCCCCTGCGTCGAGCCATCACCCGTCTGTTGGAAGACTGCCTCACGGAGGAACTCTTAAGCGGTCGCGTCAAAGACGGAGACGCAGTCGTTGTTGATGTAGACGATGAGGGTCAAATTAAAGTCTTACAGAGCGAGAAGCAAGAACTACTGCCCCCATCAGCATTGACGGCATAGAATACCGTGCTTGACATATCCAGACAGACCCCCACGAACGCGAGTACACGAACGCTGGGAGTGAAAATTTCTCTTTACTTAGCACACAACACTATTTTCTAGATAGACTCTAGGGGCGAGAACTTACAAAGAAGCTATGAAAATCTCTCTTCCCTACTCCCCACTCCCTACTCCCCACTCTCTATTTTCTAGATAGCATCTAGACCCTGATTGAAAATGGTGCAACATCTAAGTTAATCCCAATTTTTTTCAGTAGAGTGGAGGTAATAAGAAAGCAAAAGCTAGCGTTGAGTTTCCAAACCCATGAGTTTATCCCTGAAGCAGCTGACCGTTTATCTGACTTTACTGGGCTTAGGCACTGGAGCAGGGGTGTTAGGCAGTCGCTATCTCATGGCAGAACAGCAGGTGGTAAGCTCCCCTGAAGCGGCAGTTCCGGCTGCATTGCAGCCTCTGTCTAGTCAACCGTCAGGTCGTCTGCCAGAATCAAGTCCTAACTTTATTGCTGAGGTAGCCCAGCGAGTGGGACCCGCCGTTGTGAGAATTGATTCAGCGCGTCAGGCCGCATCAAAGGATGTTCCAGAAGCCTTTAAAAATCCTTTGTTCAAGCGCTTCTTTGGCAATGAGGCGCAACCGCCAGAACAACGGGAACGGGTTGAGCGGGGTACGGGTTCAGGATTTATTATCAGCTCAGATGGACGCTTGATTACTAATGCCCACGTTATTGCCGGGGCTAAATCTGTGAAGGTTACCCTCAAGGATGGTCGGACGTTTGACGGTCGGGTAGTGGGCGTAGATTCGGTGACCGACGTGGCGGTGGTCAAAATTGATGCGAATAGTTTACCGATTGTACGCTTAGGAACGGCAGAAAAGTTGATCCCAGGAGAATGGGCGATCGCAATTGGTAATCCCCTAGGGCTTGATAACACAGTAACAGTTGGCATTATCAGTGCTTTAGGTCGCTCCAGTTCTCAAGTCGGCGTTCCCGAAAAACGAGTCAGCTTTATCCAGACGGATGCAGCAATCAATCCTGGTAATTCTGGCGGTCCCTTGTTGAATTCCAGAGGCGAAGTGATTGGGATTAACACAGCCATTCGCGCTGGTGCTCAGGGATTGGGATTTGCTATCCCAGTGGAAACCGTACAACGCATTGCCAATCAGCTATTTACCAAAGGAAAAGTTGAGCATCCCTACTTAGGGATTAAGATGGTGACGCTGACACCGGAATTGCGAAAAGAAATCAATCAGGACAGTAACGTTGGTTTCAAAGTAACGCGAGATGCTGGGGTGATTATCGTCAACATCGCCAAAAATTCACCCGCTCAACAAGCTGGTATCCAACCTGGAGATATTATCTTGAAAGTCGGTGGAAAACAGATTAAAACGGCGGGTGAGGTGCAACAGCAGGTCGAAGCCAGTTCAGTTGGCGGTTCTTTAGAAGTCGAAGTGCTGCGCCAGGATAAGACACAAACGCTGCAAGTGCAACCGGGGGCGTTCCCAACTCAGGAATCGCCGGAGTAAGCAGATTGACACTCCCACGGTTTTAGCTCTTAGCGTAACCGTGGGATTCTTGGGTCAGGAGGGAGCCAACGCTTAACCCCTCGCCAAGCATCTTGACCGTATGCCCTACGGCTGCAAGTCCACGTTGCCTCACTACAAGAGCTGCTGCAACGTCTCTATCTGTTTCATATCCGCATTCACCGCACCGATAAACTCGTTGGCTTAAATCTTTCTTGCCCGTGTGATGGTTGCAGTTAGGACAAGTTTGACTGGTTCCATCGGGATTCACCTTGGCAAAATAGATTCCACGCTTCCAACACACCCACTCCAGAATTGAGAGAAACTCTCCAAATCCTGCATCAAGAGTGTGCTTAGGGAACATTCCTTTAGCCCAAGCGATGACGTTTAAATCTTCGGCAAATATCATTCCAGC
>DATNQT010000153.1:0-16571 GCA_036703885.1 Candidatus Sericytochromatia bacterium | reverse complement strand
CGTATTTTTCTTCTACTAGGGCCTTGGTCAGCAAGCCGCCAGTACTTCCCCCGAAAATGGGAGCTTGTCCAGTAAGGGTTTCTGCCATAGTCTTTTTTCAACCTTATTTAGGGCATTTAGGGAATGCTATCACCGAGGTTGTGCAAGGCGACGCACTTTGTCAAGAACTGTAACAGTTCGATAGCTTTTAGCCGTTCCTATAGCGGTTCTCGGTTTGACCAATGACCGCTAATTAGGTTGCGAGGTTTTAGGTTTTAGGTGAAGAGCGTCTATTTGGTTGCCGCCAACATCTCGCCCCACCATTCACCCAAGATCTCGTTTGACTAATGACCGATGACCAATGATGCTCAATCTACTAAATCATTTTCCAGGGCAAATCGTACAAGTTCTGAGCGGTTATTGGTTTCTGTTTTTCTTAATAGACTACTGACATACTTTTCAATTGTCCGAGGGCTGAGGTGCAGCTTGTTACCGATTTCGACGTTGGATAGACCTTTAGCCAGTAAATCCAAAACTTGCTGTTCTCGCTGCGTCAGATTCAGGTCAATCGACTGGCGAGCGATCGCTTGCTGTTGGGCATTGTTGATTTGGTGTATCGCTGTGGAAGCCGCTACCTGTACTTGTTGCGATTGTTTAGCATCTTCCGAGGAGAAGCGCCACTCGGATTGCATGATCTGCGATCGCTCCAAGAGATTCCGAATTACCGCGCCCAATTCCTGCATCTCAAAGGGCTTGGGTAAGTATAAGTCGCATCCAGTTTGGTAACCGCGAATGCGTTCTTCTGTACTCGCACGTTCGGTGAGAAATACAACGGGTAATAAGCGAAATGCTGGTTTCTGACGGACTTGCCGCACTAACTCATAGCCATCCATGCGAGGCATATTGATATCGGTAATGAGTATGTGAGGGTGATAAGTCTCAATCATCGACAGCGCCTGTTGACCATCTTCAGCCGCAATGACTGAGTAGCCTGATATCTCCAGGTAATCGCTGACAGAAAGACGGGTTCCCAAATTGTCGTCTGCAACCAGGATTATCAATGGCATGGGGTACTGATATAAGAGCGAATCTACTCTTACGCTAGGTCATGACAGCCCCACCAAACAGGAACCTGAAAACTTTTTTTGAGAAATTCTGATCAATTGAGGGTCACTAGTATTTTGCTAGGGCTGATACAACTTATCGATACAAGCTTTTAAAAGTGAAATGGTATAAGTTCTACGTCACTTAACCTTATATTGCTCCTAAAATATCTCAACTGGTAAAGTAGGTTCATTCCATGTCAGGCGAACACAACAAGGCGATCGCCCCAGACCTGTCAAGGTGGCAGGTGGTAGGTGGCAGGGTGAATTAGGTGTTGGTGGAAGTTAAATAGACGCTCTTCACCTCGCCACCTCGCCACCTAATTGCTTGGAGTGAGAATTTCTCCTACCTCCTAATGAGCGACAGCCCATGATGCCTAGCTTGTAGAAACCATCAAACTGCTGGGTTTTGCTAAATTCCCTTCTAAGACAACACCTCGCTTATTGGCTTGGAGATGACGCACCAATTTATAAACGGCTTCAATGCGATCGGACGCCTCAGCTTTTTGAGCTAAGTCCGCTACAGATAAAGGTGTAGCTTCCTCCTGAAGTACCTGCATCACCCGTTTTTGTAAATCCAGAACAGCTGCCGCTGCCTTCTTTCCTGCTTCAACTCCAGGCTGATGGTAAGCGTTGATATTCACCAGGAAGCCATAAAACCCCACAGCCCGCTCATATAGAGCAATCAGTGCCCCAACTGTTCGAGGATTCACCTGAGGAATCGTTACCGTAATTGAATCCCGCTGATTTTCGTACAGTGCTTGCCGAGTGCCCTGCAACAGCCCCGATAGATAGTCCCCGGAGGTTACCCCCGGTTCTACTTCTGGAGACGTTCCCTGGCGGTCTTCTAAGACTTCAATGAAGGTTAGAAAGAAATTAGGGACACCTTCCCGCAACTGCTGGACGTAAGCGTGTTGATCGGTTGAGCCTTTGTTACCGTAAACAGCAATACCTTGGTAGACTGTATTGCCATCCAGGTCTTTCTCTTTGCCCAGAGATTCCATGACCAATTGTTGCAGGTAGCGGGAAAATAGCAGCAGGCTGTCTTTGTAAGGCAACACTACCATATCTTTCTCACCCTTTCCGTTGCAAGCGTTGTACCAGGATAGAGCAAGCAAGGCAGCAGGATTTTCTTTGAGCTGGGGCGTCCGGGTGGCAGCATCCATCTCCTTAGCACCTTCCAGCATTTCCCGAATATCGATGCCTTGCAAAGCGGCTGGGACTAGACCCACGGCTGACATTTCTGAGGTTCGTCCTCCAACCCAGTCATACATGGGAAACGTTCCCAGCCAACCTTCGGATTTAGCCAGTTTATCCAAGAAACTATCTCTACCTGTAATCGCGATCGCATGAGGTGCAAAGTCGAGATTCTTGGATTCGTAAGCTTTTTTCACCTCAATCATCCCGTTGCGGGTTTCCGGCGTTCCCCCAGACTTGGAGATAACTAATACCAAGGTGCTAGAAAGTCGATCTTGCAGCTTGGTGAGGACGTTATCAATGCCAGCGGGGTCGGTATTATCAATGAAGTGAATTGCCAGAGGTGGGGGAACTGGAGCAAGGGCATCGGAGACGAATTCGGGTCCCAGGGCAGAACCGCCAATGCCGATAGATATGACATCAGTAAATTGGGACTTCCCAGGGGGGTGGATACCACCTGTGAGGACTTTGTCGGCAAAGTCTTCAATGTCTTCTAAGGTTTTAAGGATTTCTTGTCGGAGTTCCGACGTTGGGGCTAAGTCCGCGTCTCGCAACCAGTAGTGACCAACCATGCGGTTTTCATCGGGGTTAGCGATCGCACCTTTCTCCAAAGCATCCATATCCCTAAATGCTTTCTCAAACTTAGGTTGCATCGTCTCGACGAAGGTATCATCAAACCGTACCCGGCTGACATCAAGGTAAAATCCCAACCCTTCGTGGTAATATAGCCAATCTTGGTAGCGTTGCCAAAGTACGTCGGCATCCATAAGTACCTATCAAACTCCTGCTTTCACCAACCACAAGTTTAAGTCAAGCACTTAGCATCGGGTGTCATATTGCATGGCTATGTTTTCTCTAGTACTTATAGCATTCACCGTTTTAGGGACGCCAAATAGGCTTAACGATCTTTTCTCCTCCCCTGTCCTCTACTACAGCTCCGCCCTCTGCTCCCCATCTAATTAAAGGTTCGGTTTAGGTAGAACTCGCAAAAATTTTACAATTTGACCCGTCACTTCGATACCAACGATGTAGCTGTCTATACTAAATCTGTAAAATAACGCATCCGAGCTAATCCTTTGCAGTCCTGGGAGGTCTTGAATCTGCTTGAGTGCCAGGAAATCTTCAAAAACAACGTCACAGACTTGCTGGTAAGCTGCTGCTTCTAAGTTTCTGAGATCGCGTAAAAAGGATCGGGCATAGCGAACTTCTATGCTCACAAGGCGGGTTTTGACTCTAAACTACAAGTTTTTGTTTATAGCACCAATTGAGGGTTCATTAGGAAGTCTCAGGGAAACTGTAAGAGCAGCAACGCCTCTTCGCGAGTAAGGGCATCCCCTGGTTGAACCGACCGCATCGACTCGTACATAGCGGCAAGCATATACAGGTCATAATAAAGCGGTTGTAGAACTGCCCAAGCATCCTCTAAGCCCTCATCAGGGAGTTGCTCAAGTAATTCGGGTAGCTGTGCAGTTAAACGCTGCAATCGACCTCTAAGCAGATTCATACTGAATAGTAATTCTTAAGTTAAAAATAGTCACTTTGATGGGATTGAAATTCAAATCTAGTCAAATCCATGATTGGTAATGGTATTTACGTTAGTTCGTGCTGGATTATAGCTTCTAACACCTCAAATCCGAATATATACGATACTGTACTCAATCTCACTACTCAGTAGACAAACGCTTACCTCTCTTTGCATTTAAGTTACTGATGTGTTGGAAGGTTAAGAAACTTGCGGATAGCGTAATATTTTCTTCCGAGTCAGTACAAACTTCATTAGAAGCAACTAATTACTCTTTCAGGAGCAAATGGTTTGTCGTTTGTTCTACTATTGGCACTTGCCGTAACCTCCGCCCTAAGCTGATTCTGGATTCAGCTTCATAATTTCCCAAGTCGCGTAAGTACCAATGGGTGCCCAAAGCACGTAGGGCAATAGCAACAGAGATGCCCAAATTGAGATGGGTAAGACAATTAATGCCAGGATAAAGCCTAAGATTGCACCGACACCACCAATAATTGTGCCGACTTTGAGACTGCGGAGTCTTAACATCATTGGGTTGTAGGCTATGGTAACTAATTCCACCAAAAGATAGAACCCCATCAGCAACCAGCTTTTTTGGCTTTCCCAAACAATGTAAGCCGACCAAGCTCCGCAAATAAAAACAGTAGTCCAGATAAAGGGAATTAGGAACTCAAAGGTTAGCCAACTCGGGCGCTGTAGGCGTTTAAACCATTTAACATCATTAGGTGTTATGAAGTTTCCACCTAATGCGATTAGGAAGGTCACTGCGCCGATCGCCATCCAAGATTTGATTACCATTCCCGTATCCCGTGTTCGCGTCCTAACTAGATGCTCTGTGAAATGTGCTTATGCATTATGAAGAAATTGTCCCAAGTTGCCAGATTGATGTAATCACTCCTTAGTCTGAACAAGGCTTTATGAATGAGCGCAAAGCAGCTACAGGCTTTTCCTTCTGGTAAAACCATCTCGATTGAAGTTGTCGGCGTCACGGAAGACACACTCATACAATTCAAAACAGAGGAAGTGAATTGGGCAATTTAGAGCCTATCTACTAAAACACTGACAAGAATGCGATCGTCTTTCCTGAGCAGTCACTTCTGTTTTTTAGCCCCTTTGCTTGCCATTAACCAGAGCTTATTGATGATTTAATTCTTAGGGATTAACCTAAAAAATGTATATATCCCAACAAAAGCCAAGCATCAATGGGTTTCTATCGCCACCTCCTTTGGGAGGCTATTTTAATAACGATTACTTTAATATCAACTGTTTCGATTGCTTTAGCCGAAATAAAAGAAAATTCTTTAATCCTTAATTCTAATACTAGTAAATCCTTTGAATCTCTAATACAACAGGCAGAAGATTTAGCTGAACAATCTATAAAGGAGGAATTTACAATCAACCCAGAAGCTAATAAGATTTCTATTCTAATTTCTGCCGAACGTAATGGACAAATTGTCCCAGTTTTACGTTCAAAAGTTTCTCGCTCTCAATGGCAGAGAGATTCTCGTATCCGGCGATGGACTAGGTATTTTGACAATTCTGGCATACTGCTAGGCTTTTACAATCCTTCTTCTGTATCTTCCCCTGCATCTCAGTCTACTTCTACACCTGCTAGTTCTACACCTGTTAGAAGGCGTCGCGAAGATGACCCAGCTTTTAGGGATGACTAAGCTGTTATAAACCTATTTTAGAGATTTTGAAATAATAATTTAATAGTATTATTATCTCCAGCTGAGATATAATTTAGTCTATAAAAAAAATCCTTTAGATTAAAGAATTTCATTATTAAACTTAAGATTACCCAATCTTAATCTTACAGAAGTAGGATTTATAGTGAATGCAGGTTTCAGCAAAAATATTCATCCCCACAAAGTCACTGTTGAGGGAGTGATGCTCCTTATCAAAGCTGTTAGATATCAGCTTGATAATTGCCCAGTCCTCACCAAAGCTCCAGCTTGTGGGCGAAATCTTTAACAGACGAAGGTCAATACCTACTCAAGAGCGAACGGCTGTGTTTACACGCTGATAGCTCAAAGCTGTTACTGCATTTGTGTCAAAAGAATCTTTCAATACTTCTGATTTTGCGATTCGGAGAACAATAAAAGTTTTATGTCCAAGTTTACTCGGAGGCAGCTACTTGCTTTCTTTGGAGCTAGTGCTGGTGCTGCTGTACTAGCCCCTGCGGTAGGTGAAAAATTTTTTGGTAGCAATCTTGGGATTGCTGAAGCGGCTGAACCTCCTTTGGGATTTACTCCAGTGCGTTTGCCACATCCTTTACCTATTTACCAACGGCGGCGCAACTACCTACCAACTGGAATTGGTGAAGGTCAAATTTTACGTGCATCTACTAATACCAAGTTGAGGCAATACAATGTTCTGGACGACGTTGTCGTGCCGCCTGAATACGAACGTTATGTAATTGTTAGCTGGGGCGATCGCGTCTTTCCAAATCCGGAAGAGTACTTTGGCTACAATAACGACTACACCGGATTTGTTCCACTTGGCAGAACGGCTGACGAAGGCTATCTTTGGGTCAATCACGAATATGTTGCCTTCCCCTTTTCCAGTCTTGCCCCTGAAGCCCCTTCTGATGTAACAGCACTCCCAAGCAGCTTCGAGCCAGTCATTGGCTGGAGTTTACCCACTACCAGAGATATAGAAGTCGATGGAGAGTTTTTGTATAACGTGGGTGGCTCGGTTATCCGTATCTCCAAACGCAACCCCGATAATCGTTTTGTTGTAGTCCGAGACTCCAAAAATCGACGCATTCACGGGCTTTCCGGTTTAGGAATTAACAGCCAAAGAACTGATGACTATCAGAACGTTACGGCTTGGGGTTCCAGAAGCTACCAGCAAGGTGACCAAAACTATTTAGTTGGTACGGGACCCGCCGCCGCTGAAGTTTTCCCCCTCAGTGTTGATGGATTGGGAAATAAAATTATTGGGACTGCCTTTAACTGCTCTGGAGGCACCACTCCTTGGGGAACCATCATAACTGCTGAGGAAAATTTTCAAGGAAGTTCCGCCTTTTTCGTTGGTGTTACAGAGTCGGTGCAACCTGACGGCACTCAGACAGGCTATACCACGGGTACAACTGGCACTACATTTGGTTTAGTCGGTGAAAAATACGGTTGGTTGGTAGAAATTGACCCCGCTAACCCCAACTTCCGACCCAAAAAACATACCTTTATGGGTCGGTTCCGCCATGAAAATATCACGATGCGCGTGGAACCGGGAAAACGATTAGTTGCCTATATGGGTGATGACCGACGGGGAGGACATACCTGGAAGTTTGTCAGCGCAGGTACCGTCACTTCCCCAACCAGTAAAGCTAACAGTAACTTGTTTGAAAATGGCACACTCTACGTTGCCCGTTACAACGCAGATGGCACGGGTGAGTGGATTCCCTTAGAGTTGACTACCCCCACTAATCCAATTCCGCCATCGACGCTTGCCTCAGCGGAAATTGCGGCTTTGGGTTCAGCTCAGAGAAACGGTCGTCTGCCACTACCCAAACGTAACGGTATTGCAGCGCAAACTACAGACGGTGGTTCTTTCAACGTTGAGACTACCAATGAAGCCACTGCTTTGCCCGATTACCAGAATAAAACATTAGCAGATTTCTACACCTCTCAAGGTGCTGTTCTCTGCGACGCTTTCTTGGCAGCCAATCTAGTCGGCGGAACTCCCGGCGCACGTCCTGAAGATTTGGAAGTGCATCCACGCACCAAGGAAGTTTTCATTGCCTATACTGATGGGGCTCCTGGTAGTGACGGATATCCCGATTCTCGAATTTTCGAGGTTGCCAAGCTAAGTACGGCTCCTAATGCGACACAGCAGTCAGGGGGACTTTACAAGATTATTGAAGCGAGTCCAGATGGCACGGGTACGACCTTCCAGTGGCAACGCTTCGTTCAAGGTGGGGAAGTCGGAGCAGGGGGCGGTGGCTTTGGCAATTTGGACAACTTAGCTTTTGATGCTCAAGCCAATGTCTGGGGTGTCCTCGATATGTCTACCAGCACCCACAACGGTTTTGATGTCGGTGCGGCTGCCACCCCAATTCCAATCGACCACTCCCTAAGTGGTAACGTATCTACGTTTACTGGGGTTTTTGGCAATAACTGGATGTTCTTCATTCCCACCCGTGGGCCAGCAGCCGGACAAGTCTTTCCTTTTGCTTACGGTCCAGTGCGTTGCGAGATTACGGGTCCAACGTTTGTGGGAGATACGCTGATCGTAGCCATACAGCATCCCGGTGAGAATTGTCCGATCGACGATGGCACCGTACTCAGTCGCAGCATTGAGATTCTAGACTTGAATGGAACGACCTTTAACCAGGCACGTAGTGTACCTCGTGGGAGTAGTTGGCCGAGTAACATACAGGGCGATCCTCGTGGGGTACCTCGTCCTGCTGTGATTGGCATCCAACGTAAAAACTCAAATGGCAGGTTTATCTAAAGATGGTTTGAGGACAGGTATGAGGTTTTAGGTGTGAATAATTTGATGGGCTACCTACTACCTCAAACCTGACTAACCTCTTTGTGTGTAACAGGCAGCAAATGAGTAGGGAATGGGGAATGGGTTGTTCTTCCCCATTCCTTCGCGATGATTACACTAACTTAACTTGATACTTACGACTTCTTAAACCCGTAGGGGTAAATTCTCTGAGGTGAGGATAAGTATTGGTGTCGTTTTTGACATGGCTCCAGGAATAAACATTATCTGGTGTGAGAACGAGTGTTTATGACAAAATCAACAGAATTGGTATACCTTATATTGCTGCTAATCGGAACGCTGAGTTCGACGGCAACCGCTCAAACGATTGAATCTGAAACTAATACTTTGCCAGCAACGGCAGACCCTACCTTTACTAGCAACCTGCAAACGACTGCTGAAGTAGACCACCAAGTCGAGGCAGATTTGCCCGATCGCGAAATAGAACCCTTAACTACCCTAACTCCACCAGACACCAACCCCAACAGTGGCTCAACCCCAGAAATAGCCCAAGTTCCCTCTCCCAAAACCTTAGCTGAATTAGATCTGCCCCCTCGCACTGTGAAGGAAGCAGGTCTTTTTTCTCAGGAGGTTAACCCTCAAATCACCCCAACTCCAGCGATAGCCCAAGAGCAGCCCCTACAATTTACCCCCCGTGTCGGCGGTCAGTTTACCACTGGCGCTGGTGTGGGTTATGAAAACTCTTTCGGGGCAATTGAAGCCTTTGTGCCATTGCGGCAAACTCCCAGACAGAACCTTACCTTCCTGGAAGGACGGTTGCTGATCTCAACAGATGAGGCGCGACTTGGGGGAAATGTAGTTGTCGGTCATCGCCTTTACAACGCTACGAACGATCGCACTTTTGGTGGCTATGTTGCCTATGACATTCGAGATACAGGTGATAGCGTCTTCAACCAATTAGGCGGAGGCATTGAAACTCTCGGGGAAAACTGGGATGCTCGTATCAATGGTTATCTTCCGATTGGAGACAATCGTCAACAAGTAGCAGAAACTATTAGCGATCGCGCTTCCGTATCAAACCCTGTATTTCAAGGTAATTTCTTAGCTCTGACTCTACAGCAACAACAGCAGGTGAACCGTCGCTTTGAAGTGGCGATGGCGGGATTCGATGCCGAAGCTGGTATAAAAATTTTGCCCTTGGGCGCAACAGGACAATTACGGGGTTTTGCGGGACTCTATTACTACGACCCCCCAAATCGTGCAAGTTTCTTCGGTGGACGGGCGCGTTTGGAAGCTCGTCCCAATGATAATCTTAGGGTGGGTTTAACGCTGCAAGGTGATGAAAACTTTGGAACGACAGTGGTTCTGAGTGTAGGAGCAAACTTTCCCGGTACTCGTCCTAGAGGGATACGACCAGAAGACCGAGTCCTAGCGCGTTTGGGAGAATCCGTCGTTCGTCAACAAAATATTGTGGTGGACGAGCAAATTGAATCTGAGTTATTCACGACACCCGCGAGTACAGTTTTAGTGACGAATCCCACTACCGGTCAACCCTGGACATTTCGTCATGTCAACTTAGGGATAGGCACGGGTGATGGCACGGTTGAAAGCCCAACTGGAACCGTTGCCGAGGCACTAGCTGCGGCTACATCCAATAATATTGTCTACGTGCAATCCGGTACAAATCCTGGTATTCCTGCATTCAGCATTCCTGATGGGGTACAGGTGCTTTCGACTGAACCTGTGCAACAGATCGATACGGTAGAGGCAGGTACTATACAATTGGCGGGGTCTGATAGTGGGGTGCTGCCTCGCGTCACGGGAACCGTTACTTTGGGCAGTAACACGACTCTCTCTGGTTTTGAGATTACGGGTGTTGAGGGTTCTGCTGTCGTAGGAACGAATATCAATACAGTGGCGATTCGCAACAACGTTATCAGCAATTCAACGACGACTGACCCCTCAAATTTCGGTCAAGGTATCCTGCTGTCGAATGTCACTGGAAAGATCGACATTACGAACAACATCCTTAGAGAGAATGATGACACAGCTATTTCAATTAACAGCGATGCAGGGCAAATTGAGCTAACTCTTGATAATAATGCGATCGCAGATAACTTTAATGCCATCCGTCTTCAGCTTTCTGGTACTACCCAAGGCACGACTCAAATCACCAATAATTCGATTACTAGTTCAGGTAGCATTGACATTCAGTTAGCAGAAAGTACTCAGTTAAGCAACTTAACCCTAAGCAATAACACCATAGATAACCCGGCTTCGCAGGGCATGAATGTTCAGACTTTTGATGATGCCCAAGCCACTATCCTCGTGTCTAATAATACGCTCCGCAACATTACGGGCGATGGCACGTTTACGGGTGATGGGATGAATTTTGCCTTCAATCAAGATTCGCGCCTACAATTGACCATCGATCGCAACACCATTAATACAGCCAGTGATGACGGTATCGATCTAAATCTGTTTGATAATGCTGTAGCAACGGTTACTATCTCTAATAATCAAATTTCCAATACCAACAGCGAGGGTATCGGCACGAATAACATTGGCATTGAGGTAGATGCAGATGACAATTCCCAACTCCGGCTTTTGATTGAGTCAAATAGAATTACAGGTAGTAGTGACCAAGGAATTTCTATTTTCACGGGTGCTTTGGGTGGCAGTCCTCAAGTCTTCACCACCATTCGACTCAATACCCTAACAGGCAATAATGTTGGTAATGCGGCAACGGGTGGTTTCGATGCTCAAACCTCCGATACATCTAAAATGTGTTTGCAGTTGCAGGATAATACGAGCGACAGGTTCGAGCTAATTAACAATAGTGGAACGTTCCAAGTTGAGGTAGGAACAAACGCTGGTACTGTTAATCAAGTAGGAACTACTGTTGCGCCTCCATTTGTTGATTGTACGGTTCCATAGCATCATTCTCATATTTATTTAATCCAGGTTCCTTAGCGTCAACAGGAAAGGCAGAAAGCAGAAGGTAGGGGGCAGAAGCTTTATTTTTATGCCCAATTACCCCTTTGGCTTCTGACGCCCAAAGGAAGCTATGGGTTGAAACGTTATGTAGTGGTCTGTCAAGATAAATCTGTAGGGTAGGGGCGCACAGCTGTGCGCCCCTACAGAGGTTACTGGAAGTTAAAGATAACCCTGCATTTTTCCCTGGACGAACTAGTAGTAATATTTTTACTAATAACTAACAACAATTCATGGCTCCTCTGCCCGACCACCGCCCGAAACAACTCTCCCTCGGTCCTCTGGAGACAGAGATTTTAAAGATTGTGTGGGAACTCGGTTGTGCCACCGTTAAGGATGTACACGAACGGATTTTGGCTGACCCCGATCGCGAATTAGCCTACACTTCAGTAACAACGGTGCTGCGTCGCCTTACCCAGAAAGGTTGGCTCAGTTGTGAGAAACAAGGGCGTGCCTTCTCTTGGAAACCGTTGGTATCTCGCCAAGAGGCACAGGTACTAGAAGCTCATAACCAGCTGAATCGATTTCTGGCTGTAAGTAACCCGGATGTCGTTGCTGCCTTTGCAGATAGCCTTGATGCTGCCAGTTTAGAGCAAATCGAAGCGATCGCACTTCGTCTGCAATCCGCACGGTCTTCAAGACAGGAGGAAAAGTAATGCATCTGGTAATGATTCTAGGAGCATTAGCTTTAGCCTGGTTGCTCAGATGTAGTTACTCTCAACCACCTGGGAACTGGACTCAACGCTGGCAGCGCTCGCTGATACTATTTCTCGTACCACCATCGTTACTCTTGATGACCGCTTTGGCTGTGCTGTGCATGGGTCCTCAGGGAAAAATGATCGGACTACGTGCGGATAGGTTCAGCTACTGTCTGGTTTTAGGAAGCTTGAGTCTGGCTATCGGTTTATGCTTGAAGTTAGTCCAAGAGGGTTGGCAGTCTCTGCAACGCATTCGCAGCTATCCCCAAATTGAGATTGAAAAAAGAGCGGCACGTCTTCTCGATAGTCCAATTTTGTTTAGTGCCCAGATTGGCTTTTGGCAACCGGAATTGGTTGTCAGTCAGGGACTGTTGCAGGCACTGAAAACTGAGCATCTCGAAGCCGTCTTAACCCACGAACAAGCTCATTACTACTACCGCGATACCTTTTGCTTTTTCTGGTTAGGTTGGGTACGCCGGATGACGGCTTGGTTACCGAATACAGATTTATTGTGGCAGGAGCTATTAGTATTACGGGAACTACGGGCTGATCGTTGGGCGGCAGAACGTGTCGATGCTTTACTCTTGGCGGAGTCGTTGCTGATGATGGTAAGCACGCCGATGGGGGCGTCAGAAGGTTTCTGTGTGGCGTTCAGTTGTCCTATCACTCGAAATCGCTTACAGGAGAGGATTGATGCGCTTTTAGGTGAACCAGAGACTCCTCATCCGTCAAACTCATGGACTTGGAGTTGGGTGATTTTAGCATTACTACCCTTAGTAGCCGTGCCGTTTCACAGTTGATAAGAAATGCGATCGCCCTTAAGCCGAATGACACTGACTTATATAGATGTCCTATTCCCAATTCCCCAAAACAAGTAATGTGACGCTTGAGCAGTGCGGAAAGTGAGTTGATACCAAGATGCGATCTAAGATCGCATCTTCAGAATAAAAAATAGGAAAAAACAAAGGAAAAGTTTTGAAAGTTGACTCCCTTGACACTCTTTTACCTAATTTCTAGAAGTGAGCGAGCAGATAGCCCGATGAAGCAGAAATTGACGTTTTTTCTATTGCTGCGACGAACCGTTGCCGTTTACTTAGAAGATATTGAAACGCCAGCAGGTAGAGCGGTTAATTTGTTCCTCTTAGGACTCATTCTGCTGTCGTCCGTAATTTTTGTGGCGCAAACCTACCCAATTCCTGATTCAGTTCGTAATATTATTGATGCTATTGATAGATTAATTGGAGTAATTTTTGTTGTAGAATATTTACTCCGTTTTTGGTGTGCTGATGAAAAAACAAAATTCTTTTTTCGTCCTTATTCACTCCTTGATTTTATCGCTATATTGCCCTTTTTATTAAGAATAACGAACCTCCAATTTATTCGGATGTTTAGATGGTTCAGAATTTTGCGATTAATTCGGTTTATCAACCTCAAGATTTCTTTTTTACGCATAAACTCTGAAGATGGCAGAATTTTTGCCAGAATATTATTTACATTATTTACAATTCTTTTTGTTTACTCTGGTTTAATTTATCAAGTTGAGCATCGGGTCAACCCTAAGGCTTTTGAAACATTTTTGGATGCCTTTTATTTCTCAGTCGTCACGATGACAACGGTTGGGTTTGGAGATGTAACTCCGATTTCAGAAGCAGGTCGTCTCTTAACAGTTTTGATGATTTTGACAGGAATCGCTCTCATCCCTTGGCAATTGGGTGATTTAATCAAGCAATTACTTAAAACGGCTAACCAAGTTGAGAAATTTTGTTCGGGTTGTGGTTTGCCCTTCCATGATAGAGATGCGCACTTCTGCAAAATCTGTGGTATCAAGTTGGAGAAGGTTGAATCAACAGCTATGGGGAAAACCCCAAGTAGCCTGTAATTGATGGCTCTTCAGTACTTAGTATGCTAAACAGTAGCGCGATCGCTTCGTAAGCTAGCGAGGCACTGGAAGCGCTACCTCAAGTTAAGCCAGATATTCTGTTAAGCGATATTGGGATGCCAGAAGTCGATGGCTATATGCTGATTCGTCAAATTAGATCCATGACGCCAGAACAAGGGGGAAGATTCCAGCGATCGCATTAACCGCCTATGCTGGTGAAGCTGACCAAACCAAAGCCCTCGCCGCCGGTTTTCAACGCCATATCGCCACGCCAGTAGAACCCGATGAATTAGCCGCCTCGTCACCTGCCTTGCAAGATGAGTAGGGGCACGGCATCATGAACATTTATTCTCAATCCAAAATATTTGTATCACTATGCCCCTACGTGTGATTCTGAAAACCGCTTTAAGCGTTATCTATCACAATGCTGATGTTAAATTTTGTATTGTTAAAATATTCTAAAATATAGGCTAGCTACAACAAAGTTTCTGTTTAGCCAGAAAAGTTGCGGAACGTCGTTAAAAGGTTGTCACTCGTTTCAAGCCTAGTATGAAAAGCGTCTATTCCACCGGGAATCGTTGGAGGTGACTTGCTCTTGGGCAATATTCCTCTACTTAACGCTAAGGCTGCATCGCACTCAAAATTTCATCCCTATTTACCAGCTTCCAGCTTATTTTCAGGTTGGGATATCAACCCGATAATGCCTTGATTGGAATTAAAAACGTGTATCCAAAGCAACCATCCGCTCATCCCACTGCCGAGACAACCCAGGCAGTACAGCGATTCAGTAACGTGTCACAAAGTACCGCCTCTCAGGGGCAGTTTTTAAAAGAGAAAAGACAAAAGAGGGTTTTCCCCCTGTTTCTACTTCTATGTGTCGGTTTCAACTTGCCCTTTTTAACCGGGTGTGAGTTACTTCCCAAAGCCGAAGCCGAAGCACAATCTCGTCCCCGTGGTGCAGAAAGTGGAGGCACTACAGCGGTTGATGTCGCGATTGCCCAAACGGGAATTCTTAACGAACCCTTAGAGTACATCGGCACGACCAAACCTGTCCGGGAAGTTTCCCTCCGTTCCCAAACTGAAGGACGATTGCTGAATTTAAACGCAGATGTTGGCGATGCTGTCAAGCAAGGACAAATCCTGGCGCAGTTGGATGACACTCTGTTGCTGACTGCCGTCAACCAAGAACAAGCCGAACTAGCAGCACTTCAGTCAGAAGTTGCCCGTGCCCGGACTCAGGTGAGCAATGCTCAGGCAAAAGCCGAACAAGCTCGCCTCCAACTTCAGCAAGCACAGGTTGATGCGGCACGGCGTCGCACACTCCGCGAGGCGGGCGCAATATCCCAGCAAGAAGCAGAATTAGCACAGACAGCATCTGCCACCGCGCAACAGAATCTGCGTGCCGCCACCGAACAAATTAGTACCGAACAACAAGCCGTAGAGGCAGCGCTTGGTCGAGTCGCCGCACAACGAGCAACCCTCGCTCAAAACCAAGAACGTCAATCCTACGCCTTACTCGCATCCCCAATTAATGGCGTTATTCTGGAACGGTTGACCGAACTGGGAAATTTAGTGACACCAGGAAGTGAAATTCTCAAAGTCGGCGATTTTAGTAGTGTGAAGGTCGTCCTTCCGGTTTCGGAGTTGGAACTGGCGAATATTAGAGTGGGACAATCCGTGACGGTACGATTAGATGCCTTTCCAAAAGAGAATTTATCGGGGCGAGTGACTCGCATTTCCCCAGCAGCTGACCAAGCAGCGCGTCAAATACCCGTGGAAGTCACGATTCCTAATAGTACGGGGCAGATTGGGAGTGGACTGATGGCACGGGTGAGTTTTGCCCCCAATACGCGATCGCGCGTTATTGTCCCCCAAAGCGCCCTGCCAGAGAAAAAGGGTGAAGCCTCTGGGCAAAAAGACCAGGGTAAGTCGATGAATGCTAATACAAATGCATCAGCACAAAACTCAGGCAGCAGGGGACGCGAATCAACCGTATTTGTTGTTCAAGGAGAAGGGCAGCAGGCAAAGGTCGTAGCACGCAAGGTGACAGTGGGTGCTAGTGCCAATGGCAAAGTCGAAATTATCTCAGGCTTGCAGCCAGGAGAACGGTTTGTTACCCAAAGCGCCAAACCTTTGAAAGATGGCGAAACGGTGCGAGTCAGTATTTTATCAAAAACCCCTAAAACCCAGGAGCAGCGATAATGCAGGACACCGGGAGAACTGGATTTAGCCTCAGCGCTATCTCGATTCGCCGACATATCGGCACTCTAGTCCTTACCCTAACTGTAATCGTGCTGGGGGTATTTTTCCTCTCGCAGATTCAGGTCGATTTGTTGCCATCGATTACCTATCCTCGAATTGGCGTGCGGTTGGCTGCACCGGGAGTTTCGCCAGAGGTAGCGGTTGAGGAAATTACTAAACCTTTGGAGGAAGCCTTAAGCGCCACAGAGGGAGTGGTACAAGTTTATTCCCAAACTCGTGAGGGACAGGTGAGTTTAGACCTGTTCTTCCAACCGGGCGGAAATATCGACCAAGCATTGAACGATGCTACCGCTACCTTTAACCGCTCCCAAGGTAGGCTACCTGATATTGTCGAGCAACCGCGCTTATTTAAAATCGACCCATCCCAGTTACCGGTTTATGAATTCGCGTTGCGAACGCCTTCTTTACAGGATGTCGATTTGCGCGTATTTGCTGACCAAGAACTCAGTCGCGAACTCGGCGTCGTACCTGGAGTAGCAGCA
>DATNQT010000152.1:0-6683 GCA_036703885.1 Candidatus Sericytochromatia bacterium | reverse complement strand
GCCCCGATTCGAGGATTGCATATTTTTTTGCTCCTGCTAAATATACAGTTTAAATCCTCAGTCCTTTCTTTTGATCGTCCGTTGAGAAGAGTCCTAAAAAGCCGTGAATTATATCAGCTTACAAGGTGATGTGATGAGCGTGATGAGCGTGACTGGGATTAACTCCAGAGGTGATGGATGTCACAGGGCAATCCCTTCCCTGGTATGGCTCAATCGCTGGTAGGTCGTAACCAAGGCATCAGCATCTCCCACATTGCCGGGGAATAAAACTACAGGCAAATCGGGAAACTGGGGATGGTCAGTAGGTGTCCGCACTATCGAGCATCCGGGCAGAATCTGACCGAGTAGTCGTGCCGACCTCAAAGCCAAACCCGTACTCAAAACATCGTTGGAGGTAATGCCGCCCTTACTAATTAAAAATCCGATATCGGCTGGTAGCCCACGCACGATATCCATTAACAAGGATGAAACAGCTGCCCCAAATCCCAACCGCGTTTGCACATCCTTAAAGCTAAGTTCCTGACGACTGGTATAAACTACTGGGGTCTTACCATCCGCGTGAACCTCCCCAACACTTTGCAGGATGCTTGTTAAAACTGCACGTTGAGCTTCAGACTCATCCAATAAATGAGCGACATCCACCTCAACCCCAACGATACCAGGCGCTTGTAGTAGACGCTCTAGCTGTTGCGTGGTCTTTTTGACGTGGGAACCAACAATCACCGCCCCAGGTTTCCCCTGTCGCACGTACTGAGCCATATCCACTGCTGCCACTGGCTGAGGTCCGAGACTGGCAAGCGAGGTTAAGATGCTAGCCGCACTGCGGAACAAAAAGTGCTTGCCCTCTGCCGCCACGGCTAGAACGTCTGCGGCGAACTGGTCTAAATCTGCTTGAGTTTCACCATCAACAACGCCACACTGGTTATTGATGAGATTTTGAAGGCGTTCTAAACTCCCCTTACGAATATCCTCCAGCACGAAGCGCTCAACAGTACTAGACAGAAGGCGTCCTTTAGTCTTTTCTTCTACATAATCCGGCAAATAGCTGTGGTGATAGCCAAAGACCGAGTCACGGGCAAATTCGGTTTCGTGGACTGGTGTTGGGACACCATCAATTATCAAATAGTGTACGCTCTCACGAGTGATTCGCCCGCCTTCAAAGAAAGCAGGGACTAAGAAATGGGCATCGAAGGGACCAACTTCTTCGGCAATTACATCTGTTTCTACTGGATAATGCCCCCGCAAGGTTGAGTCAGAGCGACTGACTACCAGGAAGTCCTCAATTCCTTCAGCTTCTAAGGCGATTTTAAGGTTATGGCAAACTTCTCTTGTAACACCTGCGGCTTGCTCTGGCGTCAGCGCTCTAGTATTGGTTAGGACAAAGAAAATTGGTGAGTCATCGCTCAAGCCCAACCGTAATGTATCCACATCCCAACGGGTCAGCAATAGGCAACTGTGAACGGTTTGTGAACCTGTGGGGTCATCATCCAGGACTATAATTTTAGGATTTGTCGTCATTTATGCACCGTCTGGAAATTTTGGTTGGGCTGCGGATATTGTCGCTCGAAAGCTTTGCGATCGCACTTTTCTCTTTCTCCCCCATTAAACACCTATACATTAGTCGCGAAGCCTACACCATACCTGAGTACAGGTATGGTGTAAGAGGTGTCACTGGTTATGTCGCATGGCTTGCTGCCCCTTCTCGACCACCTGGTGCGCCTCGATCTGGTGGTGGAGGTGGCTCCAAAGCTATTACAGTTTTTTGTACAAACACATCAGTGGATGTGGAAGTCAGCACAAGTTGGGAGGCTTGAGCCGATATTGTAGGCTGCCTCAACCCGCTATCCAAAATGATTGTGATTAATAGAGCAAAATACTTGCTGTTCATAGCAGGCTCCTTAGTTGAACTTGCCTCGTACTACATAAATACTACAGGTGCGACAACTGAGATTCCGCACCTTTAGACTGTGATGTAGTTAATTGCCTTCAGTGGCAAAGTGAAGTAATAGACTGGCTTTTATGCGATCGCACAAAAGCAAAAGCTTGAGCAATGGTGTCCGTTGTTAGGCTGAAGCACCTTTTTTCAGATGATTATCTATATGCTTGAGGGCATTGCTAATCTGCTCTTGCTGTTCTTTATTGCTACCTACACGAGCGAGGTAGGCTTGTTTTTGGATTAGTTCTGAGCGGATAGTCTTCAAGGTGTCCGTCATTGGTATGAACTCCTCTGTAATGAACTTGTATTCAAAGTAATTGGGGGAAATCTCCGTAAGCCAGCCGTAGGTTTTAAGAGCTATAAGTCTTCTACAATCGGGAATAAGCTGTTGCGGGAAGTGGCTTTCACTTAGGGGAATCCCCGAACTTTTTAGAAGGTTTAGACAGAATTAATGCCGAGAGCGCACTACGGTCCTGAAGCGAAAAAGCAGACAAAACGCCTTTTAGAGGCATTGTTGGCTTATGCCAATCACGAATTAGAGAACTGCGAACGGATACAGATTCGAGTCAACTGGAAGACAGAGAACCAGCTAGTTGTCAGGACAAAGGTAAGATTTCTGGAAGAGTTGACGGCGCAAAGCAATGGCAAGTTAACTAAAGAGCAAATCAAGGAGGCACTCAAGCGGCTTGAAGATTTCTTAGAGATTCTGGAAGACAACCGCCCTACAACGCAGGGTTCAGAAGATTGGCACTTTACCTTGAAGCTTTGGCACAGGCGGCACGATAAAGAAGCAAACCTCAAGCAGTTTGATTTAGAGTGGGAGCGTCGCCGACCGGAAAAGTCCAAACAAGTGACAGGTGAAGAATCAAAAGAACCCGTGCCCAATACACCTCCAGCTCGGCAAGTCCCTGAACCTTATCGAAAGTTAGTGGATGTGTTGGAAGTGCCAGAAGGTTCAGTCGCTCTGTCTTCTGCCTTCTATGTCGAGCGACCTCCGATCGAATCTCGCGCCTGCGAAACCATCACTCAAACTGGAGCATTAATCCGCATTAAAGCACCCAGGCAGATGGGCAAAACCTCCCTACTTGACAGAATTGTCGATCGCGCCGTCAAGCAGGGTTATCGAACAGTACGTTTGAACCTGTTGCAAGCAGAAGGATCGGTGTTTAGTAGCCTGGATAAATTTTTGCGCTGGTTCTGTGCTTGTGTCAGTCACAAGCTGCAATTACCCTCTCAGTTGAGTGAGTATTGGGATGAAGATAGGGGCAGTATTGTTAATTGCACGACCTACTTTGAAGCACATCTGTTGGAGCAAATCAGCAGCCCCTTAGTCTTGGCATTGGATGAAGTGGATCGAGTGTTTCAGTCCTCTGAAGTTGCTCAAGGCTTTTTTCCCATGCTGCGAAGCTGGCATGAGGAAGCGAAAACTATAGATATCTGGGAACAGCTGCGACTGATTGTAGTGCATTCTACCGAAGATTATGGACCCTTAGATATCAATCAATCGCCCTTTAATGTTGGGTTGCCGATTGAGTTGAGTGAGTTTACTCCAGAGCAAGTGGAGGATTTAGCGCGGCGTCATCAACTCGATGGGAGCAATGTTTTCGTGCAACAGCTAATGGCAATAGTGGGAGGACATCCTTATCTAGTTCGGTGGGCACTTTATCGCCTTGCTTGTCAGGATTTAACGATAGAGAAGTTGTTAGAAGAGGCTGCCACAGATGCCGGAATTTATGAAGAGCATTTGCGCCGACACTTAAGAACTATAAAGGAAAATCCCGAACTAGTTGCAGGGCTTAGACAGGTTGTGACTGCTACAGAACCCGTGCGCTTAGAGACAATGCAGGCGTATAAGTTGTACAGTATGGGGCTGATTAAACGGCAAGGCGATCGCGTAACTCCACGGTGTCAGTTATATCAACAGTATTTTCGAGAACGCCTGAATCCTTCTTAAAAATCGTATGAAACTTACAATCCTTCTTCAGGAGTTGCAATTATTAGTTACAGTTATTAGCACTATCATTGCAACCCTATTTATCATTCCCCAGTATTTGGAAAACCAAAAATGGAAAGTTTATGAATTTATTGCTAGAGAAGTTAAAGACTTTGAAACGCGGCAGGAAACGATAAACGTCATGCGAATGCTTGATGGTGCAAATCGTAGTATTAAATTATTCCCGGATTCCGATATTTCTAAAAATAAGTTTGTTGTTGTTACCAAGGAAGGATTGTGCGAAGCTTTAGGAGTTCTGGAAGATCAAGAGTTAGATGAAGATATCCAGAAACCCCGAAAGACTGACCAAGCCTATATTAATGCTGCCATAAAAGACAACTTTGATAAGGTCTTAGATAATCTTGAACGGTTTAATAACCTGATCGAGTCTAAGGTTATCACAAAGGAAGGGCTAAAAAACTACATAGAGTCTTGGCTAGAAATCATCCAGGAGCCAGCTGATTGTGAAGTCAAGAAAAAACTGTGGCTTTATATTGAAAAGCGCAAATACACGGGCGTCCAAAAACTGTTTAATCGCTACAATCGTCCTATCTATCCGCCCCCAACTGATAACGCTCCTCCCTCTCCTGAATCAATCCTTGTTACACAAGAATTAGGAAAACAGAAATGTTCATCTGCTACCCAGTATGGAGCTGATTGAATCTATGCCAGATGAAAACTATTACAAAGTTGGAGGGAGTTTAGAGTATCAGCATCCTACCTACGTTGTGCGAAAAGCTGACAATGACCTCTATGAAGGATTGATAAACGGGGAATTTTGCTATGTATTGAACTCGCGGCAGATGGGTAAATCGAGCTTACGAGTTCAAATGATGAAAAAACTCAAAGAGCAAGGGATAAAATGTGCCTCAATTGATATGACAAGAATCGGAAGTCATGTCACACCAGCTGAATGGTATGCAGGAGTAATTTCTGAATTATTAAGAGGTTTTGGGCTTTCCAGGAAGGTAGATTTTAGTACTTGGTGGCGGCAGCGCGATTTATTGCCACCACTACAGCGCTTGAGAGAGTTGATTGAGGATGTGCTACTGGCGGAATTTTCTCAAAATCTCGTCATTTTTATTGATGAAATCGATAGTATTATCAAAATCAAATTCAAAGAAGATTTTTTTGCTTTTATCCGTGCTTGCTATAACCAACGTGTAGATAATCCAGAGTACAATCGCCTTACATTTTGTCTGTTGGGAGTGGCAACACCATCAGATTTAATTACTGATAAAAACATTAGCACACCTTTCAATATTGGCAGAGCAATTGAGCTGACTGGCTTTCAATTTCGTGAGGCGACACCCTTAGCTCAGGGATTAGCAGGCAAGACTAGCAATCCCCAAGCTGTTCTCCGTGAAGTATTAGCTTGGACAAGTGGACAGCCTTTTCTCACCCAGAAGGTTTGTAAGCTGATCCTGAGTGCGGAAGAACCGATTCCTATGGGTGGCGAGGCGGCATGGGTAGAGAATCTGGTGCGATCGCAAATCATCCAAAATTGGGAAACCCAAGATGAGCCAGAACATCTGAGGACAATACGCGATCGCATAATCTGGAGCGATCGCAAGCATAAGTTACTTCGACTCTATCAGCAAATCTTACAAACCTCTCTTGCCCCCCCCGGAGTTCGGGGGGATGGGGGGGTTAAAGCCAAGGACACGCCGGAACATATGGAATTACGGCTATCAGGATTGGTAGTCAAGGAACAGAGCAAGTTAAGGGTTTATAACTGCATTTATGCCTGTGTTTTTGACCAAAGTTGGGTTGAGAATGCGTTAGCTGAAGCAGGTTTAGAGCCTGACATAGCAGAAACGTCAGCACAGTCAAAGGCGGCAATTCAGGCTCTAGAGCAGGCTGCCGTTGACGCCTTGCAACAGTTTGAGTCCCAAGAAATCGAGGTTCTACTCTCAGCAATGCAAGCTGGGCAAGCATTAAAAGCCCTGGTTGGGGACGGTTGCCTGCTGCAAGACTATCCCACTGTAAGTCCTCTGTTAGCTTTACAAACGATTCTCGACAACATCCGCGAACGGAATCAGTTCAAAAGTCCTCAGGGTATGGACTACATCTATGACGTGTGTTTTAGCCCGGATGGTCAACAAATTGTTATGGCCGAAGACGACGGCACAGTCCAGTTCTGGGATCTGTCCGGACAGTTGCGGTTTCGATGGAAGGGGCATCACGGAGCTGTCAGGAGTGTGAGTTTTAGCCCGGATGGGCAGCTGATTGCCACGGGGGGCGAGGACGGTACCGCAAGACTCTGGAACCTGGAAGGGCAGCAATTGCCTCAATTGAATGGTCATCAACGCTGGGCTGTCAGTGTGAGTTTTAGCCCGGATGGGCAGCTGATTGCTACGGCAGGGGGGGACGGTACAGCAAGACTCTGGAACTTGTTAGGACAGCAAATTACCCAATTTCATGGACATCAGGGGGCGGTCTGGAGTGCTAGTTTCAGCCCTGATGGACAGCTGATTGCCACCGCAGGCGGAGACCGTACAGCAAGACTCTGGAACTTATCGGGACAGCAGATTGCCCAATTTGAGGGGCATCAGCGCTCGGTGTGGAGTGTGAGTTTCAGCCCCGATGGGCAGCTGATTGCCACCGCAGGACGGGACGGTACAGCAAGACTCTGGAACTTGTTGGGACAGCAGATTGCCCAATTTGATGGTCATCAAGACTTGGTTCGGCGTGTAAGTTTCAGCCCCGATGGGCAGTGTTTAGCCACAGCAGGATATGACGGTACAGCAAGAC
>DATNQT010000151.1:0-27492 GCA_036703885.1 Candidatus Sericytochromatia bacterium | reverse complement strand
CCTCTACGTTCACAACTTCTTTAAGTTCGGTAGCAACGTTACCAAACCGGAGATGAGCCTTAAAGGAACCCCGCCATTCTTCAGCCATACAGCGTGCCTGCCACAAAATACGGTCTGCTTGTTCAAATAAGTCAGATTTAGAATTAGAAGAGGTTGCTTTGGGACGGCGTTTTTTTGCAGATTTCTTCTCTTTTACTACTGCTAACCTCTGAGCCTTTGGTGTAGCTAAAATAGATGCAGCCGACTTTCTTGATAGTGATACTTTCGGCAGTACTCCGGGAATCCGATGGGGTGAGGAGCCGCCTAGGTTAGAAGAGTTTAAAACCTCTGAGGGTTGCGTGTTAGAGTGTTCTTCTAAGACGTAGACTACTTGAACCGTGACTTGCTTTTGAGTCGCTAAACGGGTCTGATGAGCAATCCACATCGTCAAGTCTAAAGCTGTTTGACTGCTAGGAGAGGCGTTATAGCCAACCACTAAATTAACGGATTTTGTAGAGCTAGCCCATTTGGAAGCTGCTGACGCTGGTTCAGGCAGCAATACCATTTGTTCGATTAAATCATTACGATCCATTGCGCCTTCAAGACGCACTAACATTGGCTTTATGCTCACAGCTTTGACCTCTCTTAAATAAAAACTACTGACGGATGAGAGGTGGGTTAAAAATAGATATAACTAAGTGTTTGATAACCTAGTAATATCTATAAGGAGGCTCCAATTCCTTCTGCTATAAGAGCCAGAGTCTTGGGTACTCCTTCCATTACCGACGGAGTTAGCTGACGGGCTAAGACTGGAAGGTGTCTCTCTCATGCCGTAGATTAGCCCCAAAAAATGGTTCCTCCGCTTCAAGTCTAGACTGACAGCTTTGATACTGCCAGCCCAGATTGAATTAGGCTGCCCACTCAATAACTAGAGTAACTATTTTTTTTCTACTCGTCTTGGGTGAAATATCGATCTAGGAAGTTCAGGGCGTGGTTACGCAGTTCAAAATACTCTTTCGATTCCCGTAGCGCTTGGCGATCGCGTGGGTGAGCAAAAGGTACTTCTAGAATTTCCCCAATTTTAGCACTAGGGCCATTGGTCATCATCACAATGCGATCGGACATATACAAAGCTTCATCAACATCATGAGTCACCATCATCACCGCCTGCGGCTGACCTTCCCAAATATCGAGTACCTGTTTCTGCAATTTACCGCGAGTCAAGGCATCAAGCGCACCAAACGGTTCATCCATCAGTAACATCTTCGGACGAATCGCTAAAGCCCTAGCAATACCCACCCGTTGTTTCATCCCCCCAGAAATTTCATCGGGGTACTTATTCGCAGCGGCTGTCAGGTTCACCATTGCCAGGTGTTCGCTGACAATCTGCTTTTTCTCAACAGGAGAGGCTTTTTTGAGTACCTCATCCACAGCTAACCGGATATTCTCCTGTACCGTTAGCCATGGCAACAAGGAATAGTGCTGAAACACCATCATCCGCTCGGCTCCGGGCTTGCGGATTGCTCTGCCTTCTAGGGTTACTGAACCAGATGTCGCGGTTTCTAAACCTGCCACAATCTTGAGCAGTGTTGATTTACCGCAGCCAGAGTGACCGATTACCGAGATATATTCATTCTGTCCAATGGAAAGGTTTATTTCATCGAGGACGACAAACTCACCGCCATCCGGTGTGCTGTAAGACTTAGTGAGATTTTCAACCTCAAGAAACCCTGTTCGATTCGTACTTTTATCGTGTTTATCGGTTGTGGAAGTAAATTGCGTCATGTGTTTGCTGTTTGTTGTTTGTTATTAATAACTAATTCCACTCTTTTCAGGACATATAGAAGCGGGTGGGAGCATCTGCTCGGATTTCAAAACTCTTGAGATAGCCCATGGGATCGCTGGGGTCAAAGCCTTTTTTGTCTATGAATAGATCAGGAGATTCAACTTTGTAATCATCCTTCGGACACTCAATGCCCATTTCTGAAGCAATCTCCCGATAAAGGTCAGTTCTCCAACCTTGATTAGCCAGTTTGTCCGCATCTTTGGGAAATTCCTTAATTTGTCCCCAACGAGCGGCTTGAGTCATTAACCAAATACTTCTCGAACGCCAGAGAAACGTGGAGTGTTCTCCTGGTGATTGGGGGATGTTTTTCGGGATATCAAAGAAAATCGTGGTGTCATCCGCTTTCACCAGACGTTTTTTGTCATCAAACCCTCCATAGTCGTATTCGCCAACAATTCCAGGTCGCGTAAACTTATCGATGGGCGCACCTGCTTTCTTGGGTCTGGCTCCGGTAAATGACCGTTCCGTAATTAGCTTGGCAACTTCGTCGCGATTTTCGGCTTTGCCGCAATATTGGCAGGCTTCAATCATTGCCTTGACCAGGGAACGGTAGGTTTTGGGATACTTGACGATGAAATCTTCCAGGACTCCCAGCAGTCGATCTGGGTGTCCGAGCCACACTTCCTTCCCTTGAGCAAAGGTAAAGCCAACCCCTTCGTTGCCTTTAATGGCTCTAGTATTCCAGGGTTCTGCCACCATGTAACCTTGCATCGCGCCAATCCGCACGTTAGTCACCATCTGCGGAGGGGGGATGATGATCACCCGAAATTCCTTGAGTGGATCGACTCCAGCAGCAGCAGATAAGTAACGGATGAAGTATTCGTAAATCGAAGAACTCAGGACAACTGCCCAAACTTTGCGGTCCGCCGGTTGAGCCTTAAAGAAATTTCGGAAATCTTTGCCAAAGGCTTCCAGGTTACCGTTATATTCCTGCCAGGGACGTAAGCCGGAATTCCACATCGCCTTATTCATCGTCATAGCGTTGCCGTGGCGGTGAATGACCATCGCTGCGCACAAAGGAGCATGGCGTGCCCCTTCGGCTCCAATTCGAGCATTGGTGACGGCTCCAGATACTACGGGAGAGGCGTCGAGGCGTCCAAAAATAATACCGTCGCGAGAGGTTCCCCAACTGGCTTCCCGGTTGAGCTTGACGTTTAGTCCGTATTTGCGGAAAAAGCCTTTTTTCCAGGCGATCGCAAATGGGGCACAGTCATTAACGGGTACGTACCCTACCGTCAGATTAGGTTTTTCTAAGGTTTTTGGGTCTACTACTGGCTCTACTGCCAGTGCTTCTTTGGTGAGTCCTTTTGCCGAGCGATCGCCACTAATTGCACAAGAATGCAGCCCAATCGCACCTGCGGCGGCACCCATGCCGATAATAAATTCTCGTCGCGTCCAGTTCGTGTCACTCATAGTCCGTCTTCTTCGTGCTTTTAAATCAGCTAATCTCAACTGAGTTCAGCTACTACCAAGTGCTTGCCAGAAGAATTTACACTGCTTTCATTACTAAGCCTCTCAACCTGCCCACTATGAACAGAGCATAGTTATCAAAGAAGTCAGCAAATTCCTCTTACCTCGTCTAAGAGAAGGCATTTTACCCATCAGTGTTGAAATAGTTCAGAGAATTTACTGAGAGGTTGAACCTGTAGGGCGTCGGTGAGTCACAATCGATTGGACTTTATCCACGGCATAGTCTAAAAGTAATCCTGTTAAGCCAATTACAAAGACCGCTAGGAACACGGAACTTAGGTTTAAGCGACTCCATTCATCCCAGACAAAGAAGCCAATTCCAATCCCGCCCGTGAGCATTTCCACGGCAACAATTACCAGCCAAGCAATTCCCAAGCTAATTCGCAATCCTGTGAAGATATAAGGCAAGCTAGCCGGCCAGATAATTTTGGTAATCCGTCTCCATCGGGGCATTTCCAGCACTCGTGCTACATCCAGATAATCTTTGGAAACGCTAGAAACACCGAGAGCCGTATTGATAATTGTGGGCCACAACGAGGTGATGAAGATGACAAAAATCGCTGAAGGGTCTGCCAAATTAAATATAGCTAAGGCAATGGGGAGCCAAGCTAGCGGTGATACTGGCTTAAAAATCTGAATCACCGGATTGAGAGCCATCATTGCCTGTTTCGACATTCCGATCAGAAACCCAACTGGGATGGCAACGACAGCACCTAACAGAAAGCCTAATAACACCCGTCGCAGACTCGCTAGCAACAGCCAACCAATTCCTAAATCGCCGGGTCCACGCTCGTAAAACGGATGCAGGATATAGTCGGCATTTTTCGCCAAGGCTTCAGGTGGAGTCGGCATTAAATCACGCCGCCAAAGGGCAACCGCCCACCAGAGCACGAGAATCCCTAAAAAACCGAGGGCGGGGAGTAAGATAACATCCCGAACGATCAGGGGTTTTGCCCGTTTCCAGGCAACTTGTCCTGCAACTGCGATCGCTGACAGACTAAATTGCAATATCATCTTTAACTCCTCAGAGTCAAAAGCGGGTACAAAAATACAGAGCAGTACCAGCCAGGAACACTGATGAGTTCAGAACATTAGTAAAAATGTTGACTCTTCAGTCTTCCCTCAATGCCTACGAAGTTAGCTGACGGGCTAGGGCTGAGAGATGCCCTTCTCTGCTCATTTCTTTACTGAGACAGAGATACGCCCCAAAGATTGGTTCCTCCGCTCCAGCTTATCCTGTAAAGAAAAGCTGGATTAGGCTGACTTACTTCTGTTGTTCTTAAGAAATTTAGCACCCTCTTCCCGATTTATCAATCTTTCCTTAGAAATAAGTTTCAATACATCGGTAGCTGTTAAGCGCTTTTACTTCTACTATTATGTTGTTGTATTGGCTACAAAAGAAAACGAACTGTTACATACAGAGCCGCAGTAATTAGTTGGGAAATCATCACGGGAATGCCATATTTCAGAAACGTCTTGAACGCTATTCGCCGTCCGTGTAGCTCAGAAATTCCTGCCGCTACGATGTTGGAAGAAGCTCCTACGAGTGTGCCATTTCCTCCCAAGGTTGCACCAAACATCATGGCATAAAACAAGGGTAATACTTCAGGCGGAAACTGACCTTGAAAGTTAGGTGCTAAGACTTCTGTACCAGCGAAACCAACATTAACCACGTACTGTTTAAGCAACGGTACCATAGCTACCACTAGCGGAATATTTGGCACAACGCTGGACAGGAGTCCCACAAAAAATAATAATATCAATGCACCTAGGGCAATATTTTTACCGATAATCGCTGCCAATATTCCCGATAACCCTGCGATCACCCCAGTTTTTTCCAGTCCCCCAATCAGCACAAAAGTACACATGAAAAATAGCAACGTACTCCAGTCAATATCTCGCAAGATATTATTAACAGAATCAATCTTGCTGTGATGGGAAAGCAGTAAGGCTAAAGCGGCTCCCAATAAAGCAACAGCCGCTGGTGAGACAGGCGTTGGCAGCGTCTCCCCTACCACAAAAAATATCAGTACAAAAGCGACAATCAAAGCCCCCAATGCCAAAACGCGAGGATGATTAATTTTAGGATGTGGTAGTTCGGCTAAATTATCTAATTGCTTGCGCCATATTTTTGGGAATAGGAAAGGGAGCATACACACTATAGCGACAACTGAAATAACCCCACCTATACTTAAACGGAATAAGTAATCAGTAAAGCTAATATTGATTGCATCCCCTACAATAAAAGTTGCGGGGTCGCCAACAAGGGTCAGAAGTCCTGCACTATTAGCAACCAGTACCATTAAAATCAGCAATGGTACAAAGTCTATTCCAATCTCTTGTGCCATTGGAGGAATTAAGGGTGCTAGCAACATCACGGTAGTGGCATTCGGCAATACGGCACAAATCGGTGTAGTAATCCCCACAATTCCTAAAAGTAATCGCTTGCCTTTGCCCTTTGCTAATAACACTATTTGAGTCGCTAAATATTCAAAAATTTTGGTAGGCTCAAAGGCACGAACCAGTACCATGACTCCAAAAAATAAAGCCAACGTTGAATAACTCTGACTAATGTAGCCAATTGCTTCTGTCAACGTCATGATATTGGCAAAAACCAAAATCAATGCTCCCAAAAAAGCGGCAATGGTTAGGTGCAACCACTCAGTCATGATTAAGAAGATTACACCTGCAAATGTTAAAGTAGCAAAGATCGCTTGCCAGTGTTCCATTACATCCCTCTCGGCTGAGTTAAATAATCGCTTATGTTTACCAGCAACTAGCAAGCGGTAAAATGATGATCGCAATTACAATCCCT
Source organism: Candidatus Sericytochromatia bacterium (assembly GCA_036703885.1). GTDB lineage: Bacteria > Cyanobacteriota > Cyanobacteriia > Cyanobacteriales > Coleofasciculaceae > CADCTM01. The sequence goes on along the minus strand of DATNQT010000151.1, from coordinate 21,382 downwards.
GGAATCTGATTCAAAGGGCGATTGTTTTGCGATCGCAAAATTTGGAGCAAGCGGATTTAACGCTACCCAGGTTTGCCGAAGTAACATAGGCAATATCCCAAGCTTTCTCTTTAGCTGACTTCCTCTAGTTAACGAAAAAGCATACCATAGCTTTTTATGAGTAGTGCTTCTTTACTCACAAAAAACTGAGTCACTTATCGTCGGCTTAAGAACTTGGGACGTTTATGCTGTTTATTATTATCAAGTCGTGGGATGCCTGAACGAGAAAATTAGGTATCTTAATGGCGGCGATTATTTCGATTTCTTTTTCCTCCTCCAAGATGGGTGAAAACTTGATAAGCACCGATGAGAGTACCTAGAACGACCGCTGCTGGGTGTCTGGACGATCGCACATTTTGTTGCTCTTGTTCCGATGTAACTGGGGGTTCAACGGTTACTACAGGGTCATGGTTATCCCGCTTCGCTGCTGCCTTAATATCCTTAGTACGAGGCATACCTTGCTGTGCCCTAGCTTCTTCTGTAAGGGGAACGGCGTTTTTAGCTGGCACAATCAGAGAGCCATATTTGTTTGCATAAACCTGGGTAAATTCAGCACCAAAAAAGAGAATTTGGGCAGAATAATTCACCCATAACAAAAGTACAACTAAAGAACCTGCTGCCCCGTAAGTTGACCCCACGCCGCTATTGCTCAGATATAGGCTAAGTAGAGACCTGCCGATTGTAAACAATAGGGCAGTGATGACAGCACCAATTCCCACATCCCCCCAAGTGATTTTGACATCAGGCAGGAATTTAAACATGAGGGCGAATAGCACGCTAATAACGCCGAAGGAGAGCAAAAAGTTGAGGACTGACCACAGGAATTCAAGACCGGGCATCATGCCGCCTAAGTAGTTGCCCAGTGCCGCTAAAACAGCGCTCAAAATTAGTGACACTAGCAGTAAAAAGCCAATGCCCAGCACCATGCCAAAGGATAAGATGCGGTCTTTGATGATGCCCTTAATCCCGCGTCCCGGCTTCGGGGCGACTTCCCAAATGGTGTTGAGGGAGTCTTGTAGCTGGGTAAAGATATTGGAAGCACCGAAAAAGAGGAGGGCAACGCTGATGAGGGTGGCAATGGTTCCTTCTGCTGGCTTGCGAGAACTCGCAAGCATAGCCTCAATCGCGCGTGCTGGATCTTCACCGACTAAGCCTTGAAGTTGCTGGACAATCCGACCTTGGGCAGCATCTTCACCGAAGACGAGGGCAGCGATCGCGATCGCGATAACGAATAAAGGCGCGATCGAAAAGGCAGTGTAATAAGCCAAAGCCGCTGCTAACCGGGAGGCTTTATCTTCCTGCCATTCTGTAAACGTTTCTTTCAGCAGTCCTACAATAACTTTGGGATTCATCAACTCAAGACTCCACAATCTAGCACGACTCCAGCTTGCTTTTAGTTTTGAATTTTGAGCTTTGAGTTACAAGACCCAAAAGTTAGAAATTAAAATGCCCCTACCAGGGATTAAACTTTTTCCAAAAATTTATAACACTTAGAGATTGAAAGTTAGGGCTATAGAAACAAATTCCTGTCTAAAATCAAATATCTATCGTTGAGCAGATGCCATAGCCGCTAAACTAAGTTAAGCAAAGAAATTTTCTAGCTCTGCCTGCTTATACACTCATGATAAACTTTAGTCAACTGCTTGTTGAAAAACGTGACACAATCATCGAGGAATGGGTTACAGCCGTTCGTAAGGATAGCTGTATTGAAAGTGCAGACGAGCTACCCCGCCCAGCTATAGAGAATCATCTTGCCCAAGTTCTGTCTGCGATGGCAACTGTACTTTCCCACGTTCAGGAAAGCGAGATTCAGCCGATTGTGAAGGCGAGTTTGCATCATGGCGTTCTGCGGGCGACACAAGGGTTTGATCCAGCCGAAGTGGCGCGGGAGTATCGTCTACTGCGGGAAGTGATATTTTCTGTACTAGAAGCGAGCTTGCTGGCAGGAACAGCCGCAGAAGGAATTCGTACTGTTCGTTTGATTGACGCGGTGATCGATGAAGCGATCGCGCAGTGCTTCACCAGTTATGTCGATGAGCGCTTGCGGGAACTACAGCATTTGCAACATCAGCTGACACGCACCAATCAGGAACTAAGGCGTCTAGTTCATGCAAATCAGGATAACCTATCCGTGCTGGCTCACGAATTGAAAACGCCATTAAACTCAATTATTGGCTACTCAGAGTTATTTTTGCGCCATCAACGACAAACGCCGGAGCTAAGAGACACTTTACCCAAACTAGAACATATTGAGCGAGTGCTACGCAACGGTCGCCACTTACTACGCTTAGTTAACGATACTTTAGAACTTTCTAGAGCCGATGATGGAAAAATCCAACTTCGCCTCATCCAAACCGACGTGCGTTCTTTAATTAACAGTGTCAAAGAAGTCTTAGATCCAATGGCGCAATCAAAAGAGCTACAGGTGGTGGTAGATTGCTCTCTAGCTCCCGATCGCGTTCTGACAGACCCTTTGCGATTACAGCAGATTGTCACAAATCTCTTGAGCAATGCAATTCGTTACACCCAACAAGGTTCGATCCGCTTAACTTGCCAGACGTTCGGTGCTAACCAATGGGCAATCGCCGTTACAGATACGGGTAGTGGAATTGCTCCAGAAAACCAAGCTCGTGTTTTTGAACCCTTCTTTCGAGTTGGCTATAGTGGGGATTCTCACAGTCCAGAGAGTACGGGTTTAGGTTTAGCGATCGTATCTCGACTGGTAAAACTACTGCAAGGTGAAATTGAGCTAGTTTCACAGATTGGGGTAGGCTCCACTTTCACAGTCATTTTACCGTTGGAAATTAAGACTCCAGAAGTAGCGGCGATCGCATCAAGGGTTAATTAACAGTAGTCATTGTGGCGTTGAATTGCTCACCCATGTTCACCAGGGTGCTGCTGAACCATGCAAGACGGTTAGATTCTTGATAAATTTTTTAATTAAGCTATTTATGTACGATCTCGTACTGATTTTCTGTGCTAAGTTTCTTACTATTTAAACAAGACTAAAATCTAAGGCTGGGAAAGCTCTACCCAAGTATCTTCATACTACAGAATATTGTTTGTGTGTTCACACTCATAGCTTTTGCTATATTTAGCTTTGACTCTATTTTTTCACATTGAAATCAAGTTTATCAAGAGAATTTTTTTAAAATTAACATGAATATAGATATGTTTGCTCAGCAGGTGCAGTCCCTTCACGGACGTTTAGCCGAGCTGTACCGAGGCGCAAGCGCCTCGGTACAGCTCGACGCAAATTTGCTACTGCCAGCCACCTTCAAGGAACTCGGTACAGCGTCGGAAACGCTAGAAGTAGCCGCCGATAAATTGTTCCATCAGGCTGAGGAATTGGCGTCTACACGAGCGCAAATTGAAGCGGAATATCAGCGCTACCAAGACCTGTTTGAGTTTATGCCAGATGCTTACCTGGTAAGTGACGCGCAAGGGAAAATTCAGGAAGCCAACCGTGCTGCCGCAAAACTATTTCAGATAGAACAGTCATTCTTGATAGACAAACTGCTGGTCAGCTTCATACCACCACAAGAGCGTCCGGTGTTTCGTTCCAAGTTAACCCAGTTGCACGAAGGCGATCGCGCGCAGGAGTGGACAGTACGTATGCAGCCCCGTAACGGTCAACTCCTTGACGCTGCTCTAACTGTAGTTCCTGTCCGCGACGTTGAAGGTAAGTTAGCCGCCTTACGCTGGATCGTGCGCGACGTTACCGAGCGCAAGCGTGCTCAATTGGCGCTATTAAGTCATGACTACGATCCCAGCGAGAATCGCCAAAGGCATTTTTATTCCAAAGGAGAGCTGATCTCCCTAGAACCCCAGACGATTTGGCTAGTCCGTCAAGGTTTGGTGAAGTTAAGCACAATGACTGAAAATGGTGAAGAGGTGCTTGTAGGGTTAGCAGGCTCGTCGATGATTTTTGGCTCAAGTATGACTTCCCTAGCGATCTACCAAGCAACGGCTCTCTCAGACGATGTTCAGATAGTTAGCATTTCCCTACAAGAAATCACAGCTTCCCCTCGTCTGAGTCAGGCTCTTTTACCGAAAATAAGCGATCGCGTCCGGCAAACAGAATTGCTTTTAGCCATTGCTGGGAAGCGACAAGTAAAAGACCGCTTGTACTATCTGTTGCTGTGGTTGCAACAGGAATTTGGTCAAACAGTTGCAGAAGGTACTCGTTTGCGCGTTCGCCTCACCCATCAGGAGCTTGCCTCTGCCTGCTGCACTACCAGAGTGACGATTACTCGACTGTTAAGCAAGTTACAGCAACAGGGGGAGATTCGCTTTGACTCTAAGCATCATATTATCTTGAACTCGACTTTATCCAAGCGAGTGGCTTAACTAAGAAAGGGGGTTAGAGTTTCTCTTTGCCTCATAGAATCGGCAGGCAGCATATCCGAGCGAATAAAGCAAAGCCGCATTAGAAGATGCTCCAACTACAGCACCCACTCCAGGGAGGAGTTCTACCAAGCCTAGCCCAACCTTAAGTGTTCCAGAGCCTCCGACAGACAAACCAAAAATTCCCAGAGCTTCGCCGCGTCGCGCTGGGTCTTTCAGCGAAAATCCGTAGGCAGCAGCTATGCGATAGACCATCTCAGCTTGGAGTGCTGTAATGGCAGCCAGATCGACCGCAAATAGAGTTAGCGCCAACGGAGGTATAAAGTTAGTAAGTAATCCGATGCCTCCGGCTTTCAAGGCGGTATCGACCATAATTCGGTGAGCAAGCTGCTCAGGTGTTTCTAGAGGATATTCCTGTCTCAGCTTGTCTACTTCAATCTTTGCCTGATCCACATCAACCTGACCAAGCGCCGTCAGTAGCCAACTGATGCCTGGAACTTTGGCAGCATATTTAATGAGTGGATTTTCAGCAATGGGAGTAACGATTTTGCCTACAGTTTCCGTTCCCTGCTCTACGAATTGTTGAGCCGCAGGCCCAACTGTCTTACCAAAAGCTGCAGTAGTGCCTGTAATGTTGTCAGCAGCAACCTGCACTGCCTCGGAAGCCAACTTTGCCGCAGAAGCAGCGAGGTGACTTGCTGTAGCGATCGCTTCATTCACTTGGTCTGTGCCTGAACGTTCTGTGCCTTGTACTGCCATAGGTTTCGGTTGACTTCTATCTTCCATAAGGTGACTAAGTTACACCTACTCTATAGAGACTCAAGACTAGGTAACCTCTATCATCTGACAGTGATTCCATAGTCTGAAAGGTAGAAAAGTTTCGATCAATTAATTAGCTGGTTAAAACGCTCATCCTCCCGAACTTTGTCAAAAGATGGGTCGGTTTTGGCGGCTTCCTTACACTTATCTAAGTTCAGGTGAATATGACCGATAACAACTGACAAACTAATCAAAACCCTAACAATTCATTAACGCTGCTCGATGCAGCCCAATCAACACTACCCCTTACTCAACGGCTTGTTCAATCAGAAATTACGATATTCTCCAAGCCCTCCTCCGCAGGTGGATATTGTGGGTTCATTGCCTCCAACGTGTCAGCCATCGTCCGAGCAATCACCAAGTTGCGATACCACTTGTTATTCGCAGGCACGACATACCAAGGAGCATAATCAGTTGAGCAATTATTAACCGCTTCCTCAAAAGCCAGTTGATAATCATCCCACAAGCGTCGTTCTTGAATGTCATTGCTGGAGAACTTCCAGCGCTTGTCTGGATTCTCCAGACGACTCTCCAACCGCCGTTTTTGTTCATCTTTAGAGATGTGGAGAAAAAACTTAATTACCGTAATATTGCTGAGGGTAAGCATTTGCTCAAACTCATTGATGGAGTGATAGCGCTGCCGCCAAACATCCTCCGGTACTAAATTTTTGACTCGTACAATCAGGACATCTTCGTAGTGAGAACGATTGAAGATGGTAATCATGCCCCGTTGTGGGGCGCGATGGTGGTAGCGCCATAGAAAGTCATGACTTGCCTCCTCATCACTGGGCTTTTTAAACGACCAAACCTGACAACCTTGGGGGTTAACACCGCTAAAGACGTGTTTAATCGTGCCATCCTTACCCCCAGTATCCATTGCTTGCAGCACAATCAGTAGGCTACGCTTATTCTCCGCATATAAACGGTCTTGTAGCTTGTTAATTCGTTTAACCTGTTTTTCGAGTTCCGCTTCAACGTCTTTCTTTTTTTTGTAATGCTCAGAGGTATTGGGATCGAAATCAGCTAAACTAATTCGCTTTCCTGGCTCAACGCGATAGATAGGATAGTTGGGTTTAGGCGGTGGATTGTCCACGACTAATTTTTCTGGTGTCGTCACCTCGGCAGCGTTGGTTACTGCTTTTGCTGCTGCCTTTTCGGTCTTATGGGCTTCTGCTTTGCCCATACCGTTGACAGGCGCTACCCTATCGTCTGATGAATTGCTCTTATGGCTCATAGTATCTCCTGATAATCTATCTCTGATGAAGACTCTGTAGCTTTCAATATTAGCTAGAGGTTATGAGTCGGTACACATTAGTAATCGATCGCACAAAATCTGCCATGTATCTACCACAAATCAAACGCCTCACTCAAGAATTAGTGGACAATGTAGCCCAGCAAGCCCGTAGCAGTCCCCGACAGCGGCAGAACTACGACTTCCACGAACCCTCAGAAAAAGTTCAGCGATTACTCAACGTTCTTCAACCGGGAACCTACGTTCGTCCCCATCGCCATCAGCGTCCCCCAGAGGTAAACGGCTTTGAGTTCTTTCTGGTGATTCAGGGAGAACTGGGGATGATTCTTCTCGGTGAGAGCGGTCAAATATTACACACAGAACGGATTAGTGCTAACGGTGCAACTCGTGGCATTGAACTGCCGGAAGGGGCTTATCATACCCTGGTGGCGCTAGTTCCTGATACTGTGATTCTCGAACTCAAAGAAGGGCCGTACAACCCTAGTACGGATAAGGAATTTATGGATGGCTTTCCGATGGAAGGTACACCAGAAGCAGGAGAAATGGTGGAGAGGTGGAAAGGTTGCTTTTGCTAATTGGTCATTGGTAATTGGTAATTGGTCAAACTAGGCTTGGGTGAAGGGTTTGGCGGGATGTTGGCGGCAATCAAATAGACGCTCTTCACCTAAAACCTAATTAGCGGTCAATGGAGTTCTGTGCTTGCAGTTGGTCAAATAGGGTTGTCAGATTACTTGATAGATAAAGCTTAAAGTTGCCCAAGCATTTACATCCAAGGCATAGGAATCAGCAACTGTGCTAGTTGAATCTAGGGCGTAGGAGGAAGAATTTGCCATAGATATGGCACTGGCGGCGTGTAAGTCTTGTAGTACGGCTTGCGCGACTTCCAAGGGGTTAAATAAATCGCCAATTTGCTCTCCTTCTCCTTTAGGACGGCGAGCGGCTTCTAGAGCTGCAATCGCTTTTGTAAAAGGGGCCCTACTGCATATTAGCTGGATTTCTGCAAGTCCTCCGGGTGCTGGGATAACCCAATCTGTGGCAACTAAAGATTGGGGTAAGGTTAGGGTTTGTCCGGGTGCGATTAACCCATCGAGTAAGGGAGGTTTGTTGTCTGCTCCCTGTGCTTCCTGAGAGGATGGGATTTTATAAAGGGCGATCGCATTCCCACTAGTATCAAAACCCAATAGCATGAAATAGATTGGGCGATCGCTATAGTTTTCCAGCCGATACTGGATGCGGCTCCCAACGGCTAAAGTTGGCAGACTTCCTTCTCCAACATTGGGCATTACGTCACGAGTTGTCTTTTTATCTGCCACTGCTTGTGAAAAAGAAGACGCCCGTAACGTTTCTCGTTGCATCACTACCGCTTGATCTGGAGCAACCCTCTCTAGGGAGACTCGAATGCCCAAACGAGAAGATCCTTCATTCGCTGTCAGACGCAGCAACTTTGCTGCCAGCAACGTTTTGAGTTTTGGAGTAAGTCGGTTAATGGCTGACCTCACCGCCTCCCCAGCTTCTCCCACCGTATTGCGAATCGGCTCACTTGCTAAGTAAAACAGCCCATAGCCCCCTGTGCGGGTGGAGAAGCCATTACTCTCTAGGCGGACGGCAGAATCACTCGCTGAATCCGTCGTTACTGGGACAGCAGGTTGAGTTTCTCGCACTTTCCCAAACAGATAATCAGCGGGTTGCTCTCCCGCTACCACCACCGAAGACACACCCGGAATCGTGGCAAAGGCACTTGTAGCATCCACTCGCTCAATTCGTTCTAGGTGAACGTCCAACGCAATGGCAAGACCAAGATTGCGAGGCAAGACGCGGATGGCTTCTCGAACTAGCTGTCCGACTTGTAGGGGGTAATTATCGCTAAGACCAATACCCACAATGCGCGCCCTTGCCGTTAAACCCTCTTTTGATCGCATTTGCAGTTGTGGGGGGTGGGGCAACGCGGTGATTTCTTTTACAGTCCCAGCGTCTCCCTGTCTTGGCGTCTCCCCATCCTCTTTACCCTGCTCTCCTTCTCCTTTCGAGTCGGAGCGGGGCAACGAACTCGCCGTTTTAGAGGAGGAAAGAGTCAATACAGAACTGCTGCCGTAATACTCTAAAACGGTTGCAGGGAGTCCTGCCAACCACAGGTGTACGTTTTTGCCATTATCTTCAACTGCTGTGACGACGCCCTCAGCTCCAAGGCTGGGGTCAGGTGGTAGGTAATAGGCAAGTAATGGCTGATTCAGACTTTTTTGAGCGATTAACCTGGGCTGTTGCTCAATACCCGCCAGTTGCTTGAGTGTTCCAGCCGCACGACTTAAGCTAATCTGAACCGTCGTTGCTGGGGAAGCCTGCCACAGATGCTGAGTGAGAGCGTAGGTAAATAATCCAGCACTGAAGCCGTTCCACAGAGCCTCTTTCGCGGCTTGACTGGGTTCGGCAGCAGCGAGAACAATCCCTGGCGTTTGATTCGGACTTGCCTGATTCTTCAGCAGTTCCCTAGAGGATTTGAGACGCAGCAGGAGTTGTTCTTGAAAAGCCAACTCTCCTGGATTTGGACTTTCTGCGGGCGGTTTGGGACAAGACCGCACCCGGAGGTTCCCTTGGAGGACATTACCCGCATTCGTGTAGCTAGTATCGAGGACTGTGGTAATGTGGTCTGTCGCTAGCGATCGCAATAGTAACACCAGAGTTTCTTCTAGCAAATCGTTAGCTGTCGGTGTCCCCTTCGTTGGCAAAATGCTATCTACTGGCACTAAGCTATTTGACAATCGTACAGCGTTATCGATTTGTGACTCCTCAGTGAGCTTGACCTGGCTACCATAGCCACTAAAGTGGAAGACCACGACATCACCTGCTTTAGCTTGCTCAGTCAGATGCTCTATAAAAGCCGTTTCGATATTCTCCCTAGTCGCTTGGCTATCGGTCAGCGTTAAGACATCGCTGGCATTGAAGCCAAATCGATGAATCAAAAGTTCCCGTTGCAGCTCGACATCCGTGACACAACCACTCAAGGCTGTACTGCGAGGATACTGGTTAATTCCCACAAGTAGGGCCAACTTCCGCCCACCCGGTTGTGCCAGCGCCTGGAAATAGCGATCCAACAAAGGCATTGCCAAGCTTTTATCACCCAGAAGTGATAGGACGGTTTCGCTGACGCCCAATGCTGTCAGCGCCAACCCAGCTTGTTGCAAAAAAGTCCGCCGATTGAGTCCCATATCACCTATCAGCTATCAGCCATCAGCTATAGCCTACCAGGAATGTTGATGCTGGATTGGGACGTAAGTTAAGACAATATTATCTAACGACTAGCAACTTGCTCCCTTATCCAAGTGATGTCTCCCTGAACCGTATGATGAAGTAAAGGCTCAGATAATCAAGAACTTTTTGGCATGAGTGTTGTTTGGGAACTAGATTTTTACTCGCGTCCCATTTTGGACGAAAATCAAAAGAAGATATGGGAAGTTTTAGTCTGCGAGAGTCCTTTAGATACGCACCAGTCCACTGAGGAGCTGTTTCAATACGCCAGTTGGTGTCCCAATCAGCAGGTCAATTCCACTTGGCTGCGAACTGCCATAGAAGAGGCGATCGCTCAAAGCAAACAAACCCCAGAAAAAATCCGCTTCTTTCGTCGCCAGATGAGCAACATGATCGTCAAAGCCTGTGAAGAACTCGGTATCCCTGCCCAAGCCAGCCGTCGGACTTATGCGATCGACCGATGGCTGCAACAACGGATACTAGGCTTCTATCCAAAGCAACCTGGGTACGAACCCTCAGCCGCCGCCTCGGCGTTTGTCCGTTATGAATCCCAGGCACCTCAACCTTTACCAGATGCCTTGGAGGGTCAGAAGTGGGCGTTTGTGACTTTGGAAGCAGGGGCATTTGCAGAAATGGACGAATGGGACATTAGCTTCGGCGAAGCCTTTCCCCTCTCGATGATGGGGCTTACCCCGGATACTCGGATTCCTGGCATCATTATATTCTCGTCTAGAGCAATACCTTTAGCAGGCTGGATGTCAGGCTTAGAACTGGCATTCGTAAGATTTGAGAGCGAGCCAACGGCAAGATTATTACTGGAGACAGGTGCTAGCGATAGCTGGATTCTTGCTAACATCAAAAACCCTCAAACCTTGAATGAGGCAAAAGGGTTTGAGGCAGCCAAGGAAAAGGCTGAAAAAGTGCATTTTATCGCCGTGCAGTCAGACCCAAACTCAGAAGCCTTTGCCGGATTTTGGCTGTTGCAAGAGTTAAAGTAGCGCTTGGTATGTCATCGGTCATTGGTTATTGGTCATGAGTCAACGAATAAAGGACGAATGATAAAGGACAAATGACACATGACACATGACAAAGGACAAACAACAAATGACAAATAACGATTTGCCTTCAGCGCTGCCTGCCGAACAGCTGTTAGAACTCGCCCTTCACTCAGGGGCGCAGCACGCAGAGGTGTATCAGTCGCGATCACTTTCTCGACCCGTGTTTTTTGAAGCCAACCGCCTCAAGCAGCTAGAAAGCAGCCAATCAGAAGGTGTGGCGCTACGGCTGTGGCGAGATGGTCGTCCGGGACTTTCGGTTGCCTATGGACCCGCCCCAGCGCAGGATTTAGTAGACCGGGCGCTGGCAATGACTCAGCTAAACGAACCAGAATCCGTAGAACTTGCTCCAGGACGGACAGATTACTATCCTGACCTGGGAGAGGTGGTGCCAGTTGAAAAATTGATTGCAATGGGCAAAGAAGCGATCGCTCAAATTCGTGACGCCTATCCTGAAGTTCTCTGTGATGCGGAGTTGGAATGCGAGGCAGAAACAACACGCCTCATCAACTCTCTAGGCTTGGATTGCCATTATACGGATACCACACTCAGTTGTTCTCTAGGGGCAGAATGGGTGCGAGGGGAAGACTTCTTGAGTGTTTATGACGGTCAGATCCAGCGCGGAACCCTAACGAGCGAAAAAGTTGTGCAAAACATCTTACAGCGCTTGAATTGGGCAAAAGAAAATGTCCCCTCTCCTGGGGGACGCATACCCGTATTGTTAACGGCTAAAGCCGCTGATTTGCTTTGGGACACCGTTCAGGCGGCGTTGGATGGCAAACAGGTACTGGAGGGAGCATCACCTTGGAGCGATCGCCTGACTCAGCTCGTCACCTCACAAACCCTCACACTTTCTCAGCAACCGGATGCAGGTCCTTATAGCTGCCCCTTTGATGATGAAGGAACTCCCACTAAGCCTCTGTTATTTATTAGAGAAGGGCGTTTGCAGCAGTTTTATTGCGATCGCACCACCGGAAGATTGCTGGGTACTGGCACCACTGGCAGCGGATTTCGCCCTAGTATGGGCAGCTATCCGACTCCAGGCTTGGTTAATTTGCTGATTCAACCTGGAAAAGGCTCACTTGGCGACTTGATTCAGCAATTGGATGAAGGATTGGTCGTCGATCAGTTATTAGGAGGTGGTGCTGATATATCCGGTGACTTTTCTGTAAACGTCGAACTAGGTTATCGGGTTCAGAACGGACAGATTATCGGTCGAGTCAAAGACACAATGATTTCTGGTAATGTCTACACTGTACTTAAGCAGCTAGTAGCGTTGGGTAATGATGCTGACTGGAATGGACCTTGCTACACTCCATCTTTAATTGTTGAGGGAATCTCTACTACTGGGAGAAGTTAGGTATTGGGGGTTAGGTTTTAGTGAAAAATAGAATTAAAAATTGCTCTTAAGGTAAAAATTTTTCTGCAAATTACTATCTTTATAAGGTCTAAAAAAATTAACTGTTCTTTCGGTTAGAACTCAATCAAACTTAAAAAAATCGCGAATAAAAAGTAAAAATACATGATTGACTTTCAGCAATTTGAAGTCTTGAGTTTTGATTGTTATGGAACGCTGATTGATTGGGAGAGTGGAATTCTGACAGCGTTGAAGACTATTTTATCAAAGCATAATATTAACATTGCCGACAAACGCATTCTTGAGCTATATGCCCAAACGGAATCTAATCAACAATCCGGTAAATATTTAAAGTATAGAGAAGTCCTTAAGGAAGTTGTTCAAGGTTTTGGTCAGGAACTGAATTTTAAACCAACTGAGTTAGAGTTAAATGCTTTGGCTGAATCAATTAAGGATTGGTTGCCTTTCCCAGATACAGTTGAGGCATTACAAGCCCTTAAAAAGCGATACAAACTTACAATTATTTCTAATATCGACGATGATTTATTCGCGTATACGGATAAGAAATTGCAAGTAGAATTTGACTGGATAATAACAGCCGAACAAGTCAAATCTTATAAACCTTCGTTGCAGAATTTTGAAGTTGCAATTGGGCGAATAGGCATACCTACTGACCAACTTTTACACGTTGCTCAAAGTGTTTATCATGACATAGTTCCCGCCAAGAGTATGGGACTAGCAACGGTATGGGTGAATCGGAGACAAGGTAAAGAAGGTTCTGGAGCAACTGTATCAGCCAATGGAAATCCCGATCTAGAAGTACCAGACTTGAAAACATTGATTTCTCTGATGGGTCTAGGATGAACTACCACCAGTGACTACGGCTCAGGTGGTTTCTGCCCCGCAACATTGACTCGTTCTCATCCCCCAGTCGAAGAGAGCATCAGCTGGATTTCTCGTTCGCATCGGTTAACTTAAAAAAGGAAGAATCTGCCCCAGACAAAGTTCAGGTGCTATACTTTCCCTTTCCTAACCTTTGGGAAGACTCATAACCTATTTTCGTTGTCCAGCATCTATTGTCTGTTGCTACTGACAAATGACAACGTTGCCTCTGTCCCTTCCCAACCGCTTTCGCCAATGGCTACTACCTAGACGCCGCCTTGCGATCGCAGAAGCCTGTTTAATTGGATTGGTATCCGGACTCTCAGCCGTCTTGCTCAAGCAAAGTGTTGGCTGGTTCGGTTCGTGGCGCATTCAAGCGTCTAACCTGCTACCTGCTGGTTTGGTCTTACCCGCGATCGGACTATCTGTAGGACTACTGTGCGGATTTCTCATTGAGTGGCTAGAACCAGAGGCATCAGGTAGCGGCATTCCTCAAATTAAGGGGGCACTAGCTCAGTTTCCCATTACCCTAAATTTACGAGTAGCGATCGTCAAATTGATAACTAGCATTCTGTCGATGTCTGCTGGACTAACTTTAGGGCGGCAGGGACCAACCGTACACATCGGCGCAGCGTTGGCAGCTCAATTGAGCCATTGGGTTCCTACCTCTCCCGATCATCGGCGTCAGATGATTGCTGCTGGTGCTGGTGCTGGGTTAGCGGCTGGTTTTAATGCTCCCCTTGCCGGGATTCTGTTTGTGGTCGAAGAACTGCTTCGCGACTTGTCTAACCTGACCTTAGGTACTGCAATCCTTGCCTCATTTATCGGTGCGGTTGTTTCACGGCTTTTAGGTGGGCGCAGCTTCGATCTCAACCTACAACTGAGTGGTCTTTCCAGCAGCTTCACAGCCCCAGAAATTCCCTTTTATTTATTATTGGGTGTTTTAGCTGGGTTATTGGGTGCTTTGTTTAATCGGGGAGTGCTTGCCAGCCTCACCCTCTACCAACGCCTGAACTGGAGTTTGCCAGTACGAATTGGCATGGCGGGGATGATATGTGGGTGCGTTGTAGCGTTACTGCCGATCGCTTTTCGGAACAACAGTGGTTTGAGAGAGTTGCTGATTACGGGCAATGCCAGTTGGCAATTTACCAGCGTTGCCTTTGTTGCCTATTTCATTCTCACCTTAGTTTCCTATGGCTCCGGGGCACCTGGTGGTCTATTTCACCCCTCCCTCGTCTTAGGTTCTGCTCTTGGCTACTTAGTAGGAGTCGGTCAGTTTCATTTGCTGGGATTGGGTTCGCCTACCAGCTATGCCTTGGCAGGTATGGGAGCATTTTTCAGCGCTGTTTCCAAGGTACCAGTAACAGCGATCGTCATCGTATTTGAGATGACAACGGACTTCAATCTTGTCCTGCCTTTGATGATTACTTGTGTGGTTTCCTACCTGATTTCCGATCAGCTTTCCAAAGGGTCACTCTATCAGCGCCTCCTAGAGTGGAAAGGCTACACTTTACCCACCCCAACAAGTGAACCCAATTCCTTGGCTGGGTTGACGGCAGCGGACTTAATGCAGCGTCGAGTTGAAACCTTGGCAAGTCAGATGACTTTGGATGAAGCCGTTCAAGCGTTTTCTCATTCCCATCATCGCGGCTTTCCGGTGGTCGATAACGAGAATTTGGTGGGTATTATTACTCAAACCGATATTGCCAATGCAACCCAACGTCAGCTACCTGGGGACACAACATTGGCGCAAATCATGACCCCCCAACCGATAACGGTTGTGCCGCCTGACTCTTTAAGTCAGGTTCTCTATTTGCTCAACCGTTACTCATTGAGCCGATTGCCAGTTACGGAGGGTCGTAAGCTGGTAGGAATTATCACCCGTGCTGATATTATCCGTTCCGAAGCCGACAAGCTGAGTGGTGGAATCGAACAGGTGGGATCGCGTCCTGAGCCTTCCTATGTGGTTTATCAAACTCGCGCCCCTGCTATCGGGAAAGGGCGTCTTTTGGTACCGTTAGCTAACCCACAAACGGCTCCCGTGCTGTTGCAGTTAGCGGCGGCAATTGCTCGCGATCGCAATTATGAAATCGAATGTCTCCAGGTTATACCGATTCCCCGCCATAACAATCCCGCTCAAACCCCTATAAAAACGACCAAAAGTCGTCGATTGCTACGTATGGCAGAAAAATTGGGGCGAGACTGGGAAATTCCCGTCCATACCCAAATCCGGGCATCTCATGACGCGGCTCAAGCCATCCTAGAAACCATCAAAGAGCGACATATTAATCTCATCTTTATGGGATGGAGAGCAGAGTCATCGACCAGCCCCAATCGAGTTTTTGGCAATATTGTTGATACCCTAATTCGACAAGCCCCCTGTGAACTCGTGTTGATAAAACTAGGACACATACAAGAAGAGCAGCATGATGGGACAGCCATTGCCTCTTGCCCATTGCCTGTAGCTTGGAAGCAGTGGTTAGTACCGATCGCTGGTGGCCCCAATTCAAGCTATGCTTTGGAACTCTTACCAGCTTTGGCAAATCTTGCTGTAGCACCGACGCTCAAAGTAGCTCAAGTATTCCCTCCGACTACACTCCTACCCGATACAACTAGACTAGAAAAAGCCGCCTACTCTCTCAGCAACAAACTCTCTTGTCAAGTAGCGACGATACCCGTTCGGTCTTATTCTGTCTCTGATGCCGTGATTCATCTGGCTCACGCGCAGCAGTGCGATGTTGTTGTCTTAGGAGCCAGTCGCGAGGGACTATTGCAGCAGGTGGTGCATGGAAATATTCCTGAAGCGATCGCACGGGGAGTAAACAGCACCGTTATTCTGGTACGACGCGCACCTGATTAAACTCAGAGGATGCTCTCTCCTGCCCCTTGAGTTCGTCATCTATTTTTAAACGCGATCGCTCAAAAATCGATAGCTGTCCGACTTGAGCGATCGCTTTAATTCACAAATTAATTTCTACACATTGACACTCATAGGCATTTTCGTCTCTTCTGAAGATTGCTTCAATTTTGCCTCTTCTGCCAGATACTCTTCTAACTGCGCTTCAATTTGCTCCTTCACAATCTGGCGATACTCCAAGAAATGCTCGATTTGAGCGCAAACTCCTAAATAACTACTCAAGCCTCCTGGGTTATGGCGATACATATTAAATAAGTTGCGCCAGAACTGCCAACGAGTTTTGCGAAGTACACCTTGTCGCCAGCAAATGGTTAGTAATGCCCGAATCACTATCCAATTCAGTTGCTTTTTAGTACTTTTTCCTTTCTTCGGATAAGTTGCCTCTCCTAAGATGCGATAGTGACGGTAGGCACGGTCTAAAAAACGCTCTGGATCGTAGAGTCTCCAAAAAGCATCGATATATTCCCGGACAATCTCTTCCAAAGGACGGGTTGGCACATAGTTCATCAATGTTGTCTGATGAATATCCGCAAATTCACTCCGCAGGCGTCCTTCTTTCTTCAGTCGATGCCAAAGGGCTGTATCGGGTAGCGCTTGCAGCATACTGAATATTGCGGTGGGAATTGCCGTTTTTTCGACAAACTGGACAATGCGATCGCCTGCTCCCGATTTCTCGCCATCAAAACCAATAATAAACCCAGCCATCACCCGCAGTCCCGATCGCGTAATCGTATAAACTGCCTCACTTAAAGAATCTCGCGTATTTTGATACTTTTGAGTAAGGGTTAAGCTCTCCTCATCCGGTGTCTCAATCCCTAAAAACACTGCCCCAAAATTACACTGAACCATCATATCCAACAGTTCTTGGTCGTTTGCTAAATCAACTGAGGCTTCTGTAGCAAAGGAGAATGGATACCCGTGTTCAACCATCCACGGCTTTAATTCCTTGAGGAATAACTTGACATTGCGCTTATTGCCAATGAAGTTATCATCTACCATGAAAATGCTGCGACGCCAGCCCAACTCATAAAGACGTTCTAGTTCAGCCAAAAGTTGTGTGGGAGTTTTGGTTCGGGGTTTGCGCCCGTACAGGACAATGATGTCGCAAAACTCGCACTGAAAAGGGCAACCACGGGAGAACTGCACCGACATCTCAGAATAGGCGTCAAACTCCAGTAACTCGAAGCGGGGAACCGGGGTGTGGCTAACATCAGGCTTCTCTCCCCCAGAACGGAAGACTCCACTAGTATCGCCCCGTGCGATCGCTTCCACAAATAGAGGTAAGGTAATTTCCCCTTCATCCAAAATCAAATAGTCAGCACCAGAAGCTTTCGCTTCATCTGGTAAAGCGGTTGGGTAAGGGCCACCGACGGCAACCGCTTTTCCTCGCCGCTTCGCCTCCTGAATTTGATCGAGGAAATCTGCCTTTTGCACGATCATTGCTGAGAGGATGACTAAATCTGCCCAAGCCCATTCCTCTTCAGTGACTTGACGGACATTGCGATCGACTAACTTAAACTCCCATGCTTGGGGAAGAATTGCGGCAACCGTCACTAAACCCAAGGGCGGCAACATCGCCTTACGACCTAGCAAAGCCAAGGTTTTTTCAAAAGACCAAAAACTTTTTGGAAACAGGGGATATAGAAGTAAAACTTTCATTAAATTCACCAAGTTTGTCTGCATTCTTGACACACCACCGATCGCACAAGCAGCGATGCTCAATATAGCAAAGCTATTTTCTTTCGTTTTTTTGGATCTACAAAGCGATAAAACTGCACCCGGATAAAACAGTTCCAAATGCACCAAGAGCGCTTACGAAACAGATGATTTAGAAGATTTGCAATTGATTAATTAGCGATCGCTTCAACTTTTTTGCTTCTCATCTCAGCCTCGTTTGCTTGGAATTTTGCCTCTTGAGCTTTAAACTCAGCTAACTGAGCTTCAATCTGCTCTCGCACAACCTGCCGATACGCCAAAAAGTGTTCGTTGTGGGCGCAGACGGTGAGGTAATGATCCCAGACGCCAGGATTGTTCTTGATGATACTAAATAGGTGATGCCAGAACTTCCAACGAGTTTTGCGTAGGACGCCTTGACGCCAAGCAATAATTAACAGTGCCTTGATATCTATCAAGCTGGGAAATTTAGCTGGGGCTTGGCATTTTGGTGCGCCCAGTATCAAGAAATGGCGATAAGTACGGTCTAAAAAGCGCTCAGGATCGTATAACTCACAAAATGCATCGACATATTCCTTGGCGATATCTTCCAATGGTCGAGTTGGCATAAAGTTCATCAAGCTCGCCTGGTCAATATCGCTATTTTTACTACGCAGACGCCCCTCTTTTTCGAGGCGATGCCAGAGAGCCGTATTGGGTAAAGCCTGTAGTATTCCAAACAAACCTGTGGGAATCGCCGTTTGCTCCACAAACTGCACAATCCGCGAACCCGCACCCGTTTTTTCGCCATCAAAGCCAATAATAAACCCAGCCATGACCCGCAATCCGGCGCGTGCGATCGCTTCTACGGATTCACTTAATGAAGTACGGTTATTTTGGAATTTCTTAGTCAGTTGCAAGCTCGCTTCATCAGGTGTTTCAATCCCCAAAAACACCCCATTAAAATTACACTCCACCATCAAATCCATTAGTTCTTGGTCTTGGGCAATGTCAACAGAGGCTTCAGTATTAAAACTAAAGGGATACTGATGTTCGGCTTGCCAGACTTTTAACTCTTTGAGAAATAACTTGACATTGCGTTTATTCCCAATAAAGTTATCGTCCACCATGAAAATGCTGCGACGCCACCCCAATTTATAGAGGCACTCCAATTCGGCTAATAGTTGAGCAGGTGTTTTAGTACGGGGTTTGCGACCGTAAAGAACAATGATGTCGCAAAATTCACATTGAAACGGACAACCCCGTGAAAACTGCACCGACATCGAATCATAAGCATCCAATTCCAACAGCTCAAAGCGGGGAGTTGGTGTTGTTGTTACATCGGGCTTTTCTGTACCAGCGCGGAAAATTCCTGCCTTGTCACCACGTTGAATCGCCTCGATAAACATGGGCAGGGTAATTTCCCCTTCATCTAATATCAGGTAATCAGTACCTGCGTCTTTTGCTTCATCAGGTACGGAAGTTGGATAGGGACCTCCACAGGCAACTCGCTTACCTCGTCGTTTGGCTTCCTGAATTTGTGAGAGTAAATCTTTTTTCTGAACAATCATCGCTGAGAGGATGACTAAATCTGCCCATTCCCATTCCTCCTCAGTGACGGCGCGAATGTTTCGGTCTACCAGCTTAAATTCCCACTCTTGAGGTAGAATCGCTGCTACTGTTACTAAGCCTAAAGGCGGAAGTAAAACTTTACGGTTGACTAACTCTAAAACTTTTTCAAAAGACCAAAAACTTTTGGGAAACTGAGGATAAATTAATAAAACACGCATTAAATTCCCACCCTCACACTGAATTGACCTATTAGCTTGTTGAAATATCGGTATATCAATATAGTAGTAGTTTGCTGTTTTGCCTTTTCTAGCTGAAATAAAAGCCTGAATCAGTAAAAAGACTCCCCCAAAGATTCAGACACTACAGCATTCTATTAGTTCCCGCAAGTTTTAGCCTCGGCGTGAGCAATGACTTGACCCTCTCTTGGCGCTACACCGAGAAGATGAAGGTAATCAAATGGAGATTGGTACTGTATAAAGCCTGTAGTAATTCAAGATTCGGGTTTAGGCAACCCCAGAAAGGGAATCCTCCCATGAGCGTAGTAACGCCGATAGAGCAGTTCCAGCTTACCACCATACTCTTGAATTAATGCTAACTGATGGCGATACAGTCCTCGGAAGGTGTTGGCAAATAGTAGTGTAAAGATTGCCACGACCAACCCCGATACTGTTGAAATTAATGCCTCGCTGATGCCTCCCGTGACGCCAGCCGTTTTGCTACCACCAATATCGCCCAACCGAAGAGCTGAAAAGGCTTGCATCAACCCAAGAATTGTTCCCAAAAGACCCAGCAGTGGCGAAGCGCCGATGATGGTTTCAAAGACGGTGCTGAAACGGTTTAGGATGGGTAACTCGGCTTGAGCAGCACTTTCTAGGGCGAGTCGAAATTCTTCTGGGGTGGGTTGTTCCAGTTCTAAAGCGGCTAGAAAAACCCGTGCCATCGGCAAGTCGCTATTTTGTTCTAGCTTCTGGAAGGCGGCATGAGGGTCGTAGGGGTAGAGCTTGAGAACGTCCCGCATGATGCGGTTTTGGCGCTGTGCTATCCTCTGCCAAAAGGTAATGCGCTCTAAAATTAAAGCGATCGCTAATAGGGAAAATGCTAACAGGGGGAGCATGACTACTCCACCCGCAGAAAAGATCTCGCTGATTGACATTATCAGGTTTCAATCTCAGGGGTTATTGGGGATGTGGTCAATCTGGGCGTAGCCACTGAAAATGAGCTTTTTCCCCTGAGTTTCCAGGCGATTAATCCGCATAGTGACGCCATCCAGATTGAAGCGATCCAGATCCACCATGTTATTCAAGATCTCAGCCATTGCAGTTGTCAAGGTTTGGGAAATTTCCTGCAATGACTCCGGGACGGCATCGGGTTGAAAGGTGGGGTTTTGAAAGAGAATGCGACGCCTGCGCTCAACCTCTAAGGTAGCTGTCATGCTAATTGGGACTAAACCGCGATCGGGTAAGTCAGCTTTCGCAAAAAGCCGCAAACTATTATTGGGTTGCAGCTGCACTTGCACGTCTGTAAAGGAAATCGTCTGACCCCCAGTTAACTCATCCAAGGATGGAATTGCCAGATTTTCCAGGCGCTTTCTCACCAGTTCGGCTTTGAAGGAGTTGTTGATATCATCTTCCGTTAAGACGACTTGAGCGATCGCTTGAGTGGGTTGCTTTAGTTTAAGCTGACCCTTGAGAACCGAACCGAAGTCAAGGGACACGGCATCGGTTTCAAACGACATTTCCTCAGTCCGGAATTCCCGACGAATCACTAAGCCGCTACCACTCATCTTGAAGCTGTCGATGCTGCCCTGCAACAGTTTACTGGAGGGATAGCACCTAACAGAAACGTCTATCGACTCGCTTTGAGTAAATAGGTGGCGAATGGTCTTACTAGCGACGGTATTGAGCATCTGCTCTCCCCAGTCTGTGCCAGAAGTATTTTTTGTACCGGCGAAGCCACCAAGCATACTGTTCTGCATCCACGAGAGTTCTTTATAATTTGTAACAAAATGTGAAGCACTCAGCAATCTACACCTACACTCACTGACACATTTGCATAGCTTGGAGACACTGATGAACAAAAGTCATCTACCTTGGCTATGGGGGTTCTTTATTCTTTCTTCAGTTTTAGTATGGAAATCATCTACATCGGTAATAGAATCTCTGAACGCTCCCATCAGTTTTATTCATCAGTGCTGAACCTGAGTGCCTCACTACTGATCACTATTGAATTGCGATCGCCATTACCCA
>DATNQT010000150.1:0-3592 GCA_036703885.1 Candidatus Sericytochromatia bacterium | reverse complement strand
CAATATTTCCCTTAACGATTTCATGAAGAGGTGAAGTGGACAAGATTTCTAGCTCCCCTCGGTAGTAGAACAAGCGAACCCCAGGCGAGTCAGCAAATCCTTTTTGAATGGCTTTGAAGCTCTCCCAACTCACCCCTGTTTGGATGAATTGCTGCTCTGTTGGTGGTTTATTCGATGGTTTGGTACTCGTAATAACCATGGTCATGACTTTTTAACTTGCTGCCTGAATCATCTGCCTAACAATTGCCACTTGAACTGCGGCAAGGGGACTTTTAACGAGTTCTAGACAAAATAAGGGCGCAGCTAACTGCACCCTTATCCTGTTCACTCTATGAGATAAATTAGTCGCGACCGTTCAAGGCAATGAGCAGCCGCAAAATGAAGATGAACAGGTTGATGTAAGTCAGGTACATCGACAGAGCCGCAGGTAGATACTCGTCGTCGCGGTAGGTGCGAGGCAGGATATAGAAATCTACAACAGCTGCCCCGGCAAATAGAAAGACACCAATGCCGGAGATGCCAATTTCTAGCCAACTGGGAGAACCAGCTCCGAAAAATGAAAAGAGCAGCTGAGCGACCAAAACGACAATTAGGGCAATCATGCCTAGCTGTACAGTTTTGGCGAGAGCCATGCCGTCTTCGTCAGACAAGTTGGAGCCAATTTGTCTACCTGCAATGAAGGTTACACCACAGCCAAGGGCAGCAAAGCCAATCCCTTGCAAACCAACGCCTGGTGTTCTAAGGGCAAGGAAGATTAGACCACTCAGGGTATAGCCGGATAGCAGACTGTAGGTAGCCAACAAGGGCAGTGCGACACCGTTCTTTCCTTGTCGGGCAATGCCGCTAGCTACGAAGAAAAGAGCGATTTCGGCAATCAGGGCTACCCAGAACGTTGTCATGAATAGCTGTGGGTTGGAACGGAGAACACCAAGTCCTCCGTAGGTACCGAGTGCGGTTAAGACAAGTCCACCACCCACATAGGGAAGCGCGTTGGCGATGACGTTAGGTCCAATTAACGCTTGGCTTTTTGCGTCACGAATCGCTTGACGAAAGTTACTGGTGTTGCTCATGAGACTTCCTCTGAACTTTACCGATGATTTACAAGCACAAATTGCTAACTGATTTCTATTTTGACTGAGATCTCAAGCCGTTAGCTAGGAGGAGAACTGGTAGCGTGCGAGTTTCTTCCTGAAGACACAGGAAAGAAGTTCAATAACCTCCTTCTGCGTGTTTGTACGGAGGCTCAAAGCGATGGGGGTAGTAATTTCCGTAAAACAACGATGGTGTATAAGTTTCACTCTTCAGACAATAAGTTCAAGATGGCTTGGTGACATCAAGCTGCTTGAGGGTTAGGTTTCAGGAGCTGGGATTTTTTTATGGCAACTCAGTCTGTATCGTTTCAGAGAATGGAACTTTTGATTGCTTACTACCGCAATCCTTCTATTAAAGTTCGTAATCAACTAGTACGGTTGAATTCAGGGCTAGTGAGGAAGATTGCTCATCAAGTTAGCCATCAGTGTTCTGAACCTTATGAAGACTTGGAGCAAATTGGCTACCTTGGCTTGATTCGCGCTATTGAACGCTTTAGTCCAAGTCAAAGCAATGCATTCAGCTCGTTTGCCGTGCCTTTCATTCGGGGCGAGATGCTACATTTTTTACGTGACAAAGGCTCTCTAGTTAAGATTCCGCGTCGGTTGCAGGAACTTCAGCAGGAAGGGCGAAGAGTCAGTGCAGAGTTAGCCGCTACTCTCGGACGCCTCCCCAAAGATGGTGAAGTTGCTCAGGCAATGAAGGTATCGCTGCACGAATGGCACAAGATTAAGTTAGCCGCTCAAAATCGCTCACCCTTAAGTTTAGATGCAACTGTAAGTCCCAGCATTGATAACCCAATAACTTTAGGAGATACATTACCCGATAATCATGATGAGGCTTTGCGCGATCGCCAAGAAGAACACCAACAGCTACAAGGAGCAATGAATCAACTGGAAGAAAAAGCGCGGGTAGCGATCGAGTGTGTGATTTTACGAGAACTGCCTCGTCGGGAAGCCGCGCAGCAGATTGGTGTCAGTCCGATGACAGTAACGCGACACCTACATCGGGGAGTTAAAGAGTTGGTATCCTTATTAGAGCCTCAAGCCTCTAGGCGTCTTGCTAGTTAGTTATTGGTCATTGATTATTGGTCATTAGTCACTAGTTATTAGTATCGGTTTTTAGACTGGTGAAGAGATTTTCCCAGTTGGGAGAGGTGTCATTCCCTTCCTCTTTTACTTCAAAGGTGATGTTGGTAGCTTTCGGTTGCTCTATCACCTGGATACACAACTCTGCAATATCTTCTCGACTTACCTTGCCCCGGATGTTGTCGCCTTGCTCAAAAACTAAGGCTTTTCCTCCAGGTTCTTCTGTTAAGGCACAAGGTCTGATAATTGTGTAAGGAATACCGCTCTCTCGTACTGCATCTTCTCCTCGCAGCTTCCAGGTGAGAATTCCTCCGAGTTGGTCATTCATCCGTACCGCTGGTGGTTCCTCCTCTAAAATGATTCCCGGACGCCCCGGACGTGTAACGCCCGCAGAACTAATCATCACAAATTGTGGGAAAGCAGAACCTCCATAGGCTTTGAGCGATTCCACTTGCAAGGCAAAGCCACCCGGTTCAAATTTGGGGTTTAATTCTTTGTCGTATTCAAACTTACTGAGCATTAGCTGGAATGAGCTAATTTTACTGGGATCGATCCGCTCGGCAAAGTCCATCGTTTTGGCGCGGAACACTGGAATTAAGGTATCGAACGGAATTCGCACGGTTATCCAGCTGTGGGGTTCGGTATCGAAGGAATGAGAATAGGCAACGCCGTCCCATTTGGGATCGGTGCGGATGAAAAATTTATATCGCTTTCCATCTCCTTTAACGCGCAGTTCGATGCCCCCGTACCCTGCCAAATTCAGGGGAGCTTCAAAGTTTTTGGTACGGACGGAAGCAAAACCACCGGAGTTTGCCGTTGACACGTTGCCGCTAAATAGAGCTGTGTTCTCCACGAGTCGGATGCTACTCTCACTCACTCCACCCATGACAACGTCATCTACAGCACCCCAGGTTTCTTTCAAGTCATCGGATGGATTTTTAAAATCAAATATTAGTTTTTCGTCAGCTGGAACTGTTTTTAGCTGCTTGGCGGCAGCTTGCAGCAAGTTCTTGATGCCCTGATAGTCCACGATTTCAGGACTATCCACAACTTCTGGCATATAGAATTTGATGCCTTGATAGTATTTGGCTCGGTCTGGGGTATCCCCTTCAACAGGTTGGACTCGGACTCCCGTACAACAGATTACAGCAGAAACACTGTCCATCAGTTCTGGAGTTAATGTCTCTGGAATGGTGATGTCTGCCTCGAATAGTTCCACATTATCGCCGAGTATCTCCCGCGCTTTTTGGGTATCTCTGACTAAGGCGCGTACCGGATATTTCCGTTCGAGTAGACGCCGAACGACTCGTTTCCCAACGCCGCCAGTTGCTCCAGCTACCAGTACCACTCCCATTCTTTTTCCTTCCTGCTGACTTTCTTGTTTATTATTGGCAGAACCTGTAAATATCTGCTGT
>DATNQT010000149.1:0-7547 GCA_036703885.1 Candidatus Sericytochromatia bacterium | reverse complement strand
AGTGTCAAACTGGCGTAACCTCGTGAAAGCGGTTGAAATCAAGCAAACGTCGCCCGTCTTTTTTCTTTGAGAAAATATCAACAAAACGCTTGTCAAAGAGAATTTCCTCTGTAATGTAGTAGTGACGAGCGTGAACGGTTTGTGAAACTGTTTCATCAAAACCAATTAGTGTAAGTATAATATCCGTTTCCGCCTCGGCCAATGATTCTGCGGTTGCTCCATACAGAGGGCTGCTTTCATCAATCTCATGCATTATTGTCCAGCTCAGAGCAAAAATACGAGTTTGGCTACGAACGAGTTTGAGGTCATAGAACCGACGCATAAGTTGACCTTCCGCCGTAACTTCATCGCGCAGTAAGCTTACTCCGACTTGAGCTTCAAGAATTTGGTTCCGGCGCTCATTTGCTGCACGGAACATCAAAGTGGGGACACCGTTATGGGGAGCAATGACCGCAACACGACTGAAAAGTACTCTGGCTGTAGGGCGTGAGAAACGGGCAAACATTAGTCCCGTACCCATAGCTACTCCCATCAAACCTGCCAGTGCTTCAATCGAGACGAGTACATTTGCGTAGTCAGTGGTTGGATAGATTGCACCATAACCGATAGTCGCCATCGTCTGAACGCTGAAGAAAAAGGCGTCCGGGAAAGAGCCTGGGCGAGCGTTCTTCAGGCAATCACCTCCTGCCAAGTACAGAAGTGCAAACAGAGTATTGGTGGCTATATACAAAACCACCGTCAGCCCGAAGAACTTGGGCCAGTCGAGGGTGAGCAACAAATGGTAAGGGTCGTGCCACTTGGAGTGTGTGATACCTTTTCTTACAACGTCGAACCGTCTATTACTCACAATATCGAAGCGTTTCTTCCGGTTCTCTAGGCGCGTCGGGAGGAGTGTACGAAGCATTTTATGCATCGACTGTGACTTTTTGTTTTCTAAATTCAGTTGTAATTCATATTTTGTCACTAAGTACTGTCGGTAGCTTAATAGAAGCAGGGGGAGCTTCACAAGAGAACTCCCATGAGCAAAGTTAAGATAGAAGAAAGGAGGCAGAGAATTTAGGTGAGAACTCCCTGCGTCCCATCAACTTGGTCAACTGCCTCAGATCCGGTAGAACTAGTTTTGGGTGAAATGGCTAGAGGTATCGCTCTTTCATCAGTCTCGGAAAAATTAACGAATTTTCGCCATTTCAGCCAACGAGAAATCAAGGTTTCACCCCAGAGTGACGGAAGAGGGATAATTTTATATTTGACCTCTACAGAATATTTTGTAGATATAGCAATCCTATTTGATGCGTGAGAAATAGGAGAAAAGGAGGAGGTGTTTCACAACTCCTTGAGGATTGCTATAGATTCACCACCTAAGGCAGTATGTATCCGGTTTTTCGGTTTACAAAGTCCAAAATCTTTTGATAAGTATCCAGGTCTTTTTGCTCAGTAATAATGATAGGGATAGAACTGTCAGGCAACCAAAACGTTAGTCTTCCACTAGGAGAGTAACAGAAACTACTAATGCGATTGAGGTCGATTACATAATCACTACGCTCGTAATTAACTTGAATCCAAGACCCCGAAAGTGAGTGAGCAGATACTTGTTTTATGTAGTCCAAAACTTGTTGATAACCGTCTGGATTACTGTGCTGGTTGATAATAATTGGGATAGAACTATTAGGCAACCAAAATGTTATCTTGCCATTCGGGGCGCAGGCGAAAGCACTGAGGCGATCGAGATCGACTACATATTCATTGCGCTCGTAATTAACTTTTATCCAATACGCCACAAAACCTCCTCACTTACAAGGTGAGTTTTGGCACAACAAACAATCTTAGTTGCCCCACTTTACCAGAAGAATGCAGAATAATTCAGAATTGGGAATAGGGTGAGAGTACCCTGCCAAAAAGTTGGCAGCATCTAGGTCAGTTAGGCTCGAATTTCCTTCTGACGTTTTGACTCTTGACTTCTGTATTCTTTCTTCAACAGCCAGCATAGATTAGGATACCTCCGCTGGAGATTGCTGTCTTGAAGGAGAGGTAGAACAGGAGTTTTGCTCTTCGCCATGTGCTTGCTGTACGGAGGCTTGCACAAACCCTAGGAATAACGGATGGGGACTGCTGGGTCGAGAACGAAACTCTGGATGGAACTGAGTCGCAATAAAGAAGGGGTGTTGTGGTAGTTCAATGATTTCTACTAGACGACCATCAGGAGATGTCCCACTAATCGCATAGCCTGTGTCTAAAAATAAGTTGCGATAGGCATTATTAAATTCATAGCGATGTCGGTGACGTTCGTAAATTACCTCTTCTTGGTACAGGGAAGCGGCTAAAGTATTGGGGGCTATGCGGCAAGGGTACAGACCTAACCGCATCGTACCGCCCAAATCCACAACATCTTGCTGCTCTGGTAAAAGATTTATCACTGGATTTGTCGCATCCGGAGCAAACTCTGCACTATTAGCATTCTCTAGTTTGGCAACGTGCTGTGCCCATTCGATCACAGAACACTGCATCCCCAAGCATAAGCCGAGGAAGGGAATCTGATTTTCACGGGCGTACTGAATAGCAGTAATCTTGCCGTCAACGCCTCGGAAGCCAAAACCGCCTGGGACAATGATGCCGCTGATACCTGTAAGGAAGTGTTCTGCACCGTAAGCTTCCAGGTCTTCTGAGCTAATCCAACGCACGTTGAGGTCACTCCCCATTGCGATCGCAGCATGACGCAGGGCTTCCACAACTGAGAGATAGGCGTCACTTAACCGAATATACTTACCAACGATCGCAATTTCAATCTGGTTGGTGGGACGATACAAGCGATCGACTAAAATCTGCCACTGAGTTAAATCCGGTTCCCGTTGCTGTAGCTGCAATAACTCTAGCGCTTGCTGTGCCAATCCTTCTCGTTCCAGAATTAGCGGCACTTCATAGATACTGGGGGCATCTGGCGACGTAATCACCGATGCTACTGGCACATCACAGAATTCCGATAGTTTTTCCTTTAACCCAGGTTGTAGGGGGCGATCGCATCTACAAACTAAAATATCGGGTTGAATGCCAATCGAGCGCAATTCCTTTACTGAATGCTGAGTCGGCTTAGTCTTCATCTCGCCCGCCGCCGGAATCCAAGGCAACAACGTTACGTGCATATACAGCACGTTATTGCGCCCGACATCCTTACGAAACTGACGAATCGCCTCCAAAAACGGTAGAGATTCGATATCGCCCACCGTCCCGCCGATTTCCGTAATCACCACATCGGGATTGGTATTTCTGGCAACTCGATGGATGCGCTCTTTAATTTCATTAGTAATGTGGGGAATCACCTGCACCGTACCCCCCATATAATCGCCACGACGCTCTTTATTAATCACCGCCTGATAAATTGAGCCAGTGGTAACGCTGTTGAGGCGCGACATTGACGTATCGGTAAACCGCTCGTAGTGTCCCAAATCTAAATCCGTTTCAGCACCATCTGCGGTCACGAATACCTCTCCATGTTGGAAAGGACTCATGGTTCCAGGATCAACGTTAATATAGGGGTCTAGTTTGAGTATTGAGACAGAATAGTCGCGGGATTTTAGCAGACGCCCCAAGCTGGCAGCGACAATCCCCTTGCCGATGCTAGAGACAACGCCGCCTGTTACGAAGACAAACTTAGTCATAAAATTTTTAAGAACCAGACCTTATAAGATTTCCCCCGTCAATTGTGCCACAGTCTTCAAGAGTTGTTCAGTCCTAGTGGTACGAGCTACCAGCTCAATGTGTCAAACGAACAATTTATCCCTTTGGCTTGTCCTACGTGTGGGCGTAACCCCTTACCTAGATAGCTATTTACCACACTATAGGTATTTCGTTAGCCAATTCTATCGCGCAGAATCACTCTTATGGCATCAGATTTTTTCATAAGTAATCTACTTATTTAAAATATAACAAATTGATTCTGCCTTGAACAGAAATTTTCCTTATTTTTTAAAGGTTCTTCAATGGCTAAATTTTACCCTGATATTAATACATCCCTTCAAGAGTTTATCAAAGAACAAAAGATATTTTTTACAGCCACGGCATCGCGAACGGGTCGAATTAATTTATCACCCAAAGGTATAGATACATTTCGGTGTATTGACAACAATACGGTTGCTTATCTGGATCTGACGGGTAGTGGGAACGAAACGGCTGCTCACTTAAATGAAGATAGCCGAATGACTATTATGTTTTGTAGCTTTTCTGATAAACCCTTGATTCTACGCCTGTACGGTCAAGGAAGGGTTATTCATCCAAGGGATAAAGAATGGCAAATCTTTTACCCTTTATTCAATTCAGTGCCAGGAGAACGGCAAATTATTGTCCAGGAAGTTGACTTGGCACAAACATCTTGTGGAACAGGTGTACCGATTTATGAATTAAAAGAAGAAAGACAAGCGATTATTGACTGGGCGACAAAGAAGGGAGAACGGGGACTCTATGAATATTGGCAAGCAAAAAACCTCAAAAGTATAGATGGTTTGCCTACTAAACTTTTAGAAGATTGAGGCAAATTTTTGGTTAAAATAACTTTGTTTTTCGGGAATTAACGCGGTAAAGAATGAGACATATCCTAGTATTGGCTGTGGTAGGAACTGTTATGACATCTCCGGCTTGGGCAGAACAACCACTGTTTATTGCCTATCCCCCAGCCGCTCATCAGACAACCGCCGACAAGATTTTCTTGATTGGTAGTGCGCCTCCGGCGGGAGAGGTGTTGGTAAATGGAAAAGCGATCGCACGGAGTCCGGCAGGAAATTTCGCGCCGAGTTTCCCTTTACAGTTGGGGGAGAATCGCTTCACTGTACGCTATCAGGATCGGGAAATCCAGATTAAAGTGACGCGGCAATCAACAGAACCCGTTTTACCAACAGGATTAGCTTTTGCAAAGGATTCGCTGAATCCAGCCGTGG
This sequence comes from Candidatus Sericytochromatia bacterium, assembly GCA_036703885.1. Taxonomy (GTDB): domain Bacteria; phylum Cyanobacteriota; class Cyanobacteriia; order Cyanobacteriales; family Coleofasciculaceae; genus CADCTM01. Next base: position 2,622 of record DATNQT010000149.1, on the reverse strand, counting down.
ATATTGCCAAAATGCCGGGGGAGTTGATTTGTTTTGGGGCGATCGCAGCTCCCAATGCTACAGTCTCCGTCAAGCTGGGTAATCAAACTATTCCCTTGTTATCCCAATCCCAGGATGTTCAGCTACCATCTAATTCAGCCGTATTAACCCAGCAAGATCGTCCTACCCCCCCAACCCCCCTTGCTCAAGGGGGGGGTAACCCTAGGAAATATCAAGGTTGTGCTAAAGCAGATAGTCCTGGTGACATAGGCATTCCTGAGTTTCAGTTGACGATGAACGGTCAAACCACAACCCAGGCAAGTCAAGGAAAAATATCGATTCTGTCTCCAGCCAAGCTAGAAGTGGCAGAGGTAATCAGTAATGCGGGTGTCGCCCGGACGGGACCAAGCACGGATTATTCTCGCCTCACCCCCCTACCTAAGGGAACCAGGGCAACGATTACAGGTCGAGAAGGGCAATGGGTACGACTTGATTATGGTGCTTGGATTAAAGCCGCAGAAGTGAAGATTATTGAGGGTGCTGTCCCTCCTTTGTCACTAATTCGGAGTATTCGCGCCCGGAAAGTTGAGGGGGCAACTGAAGTTATCTTCCCTTTACAAGTGCCAGTACCCGTAAGCGTACAACAAGGCGAGCGCACCTTTACCCTCACCTTGTACAACACAACCGCGCAAACAGACACGATTCGCCTCGATGATGACCCAGTGATTTCTCGCCTCGACTGGCAACAAGTCGCACCAGGTCAGCTGCAATATACCTTTAACCTCAAATCACAACAACAGTGGGGCTATAACCTGAGATACGAAGGGACAAGCTTAGTGCTATCGCTGCGTCATCCTCCAGCTATAACGAAGCAGATGACAAATTCCAATCAAGCCATCATACCTGAAACAGCAGGTATAGATAATGCTAGTCTTCAGCCTGCGGAGTCTATGTCTCAGCTGCACAACGAAAACATGGTTAGTGGGACAGTGATTTACGGCAACAACATCATTACTGGGGCAGTTGTGCCCTCCTCCAAACTGCCGTTGTCTGGAATCAAAATCCTACTCGATCCCGGACATGGTGGCCCAGAAGATAGCGGTTCGGTTGGTCCAACGGGTTATCCAGAAAAAGCCGTTGCCCTGGTTGTCTCAAAACTCGTGCGAGATCAGCTTGTGGCACGGGGGGCAACGGTATATATGACAAGGGAGGAAGATAAAGACGTAGGACTGCAAGAGCGAGTGGACATGATTGAGAAAACGCAACCTGCGATCGCAATCTCCCTTCACTACAACGCCCTACCCGATGACGGCGACGCCATAAATACAAAAGGTGTTGGTACATTTTGGTATAACACCCAAGCCCACAGCCTTGCAATGTTTTTGCACAACTATCTCGTGCAAAAGTTAGGGCGTCCTTCCTACGGCGTTTTTTGGAATAACTTAGCGCTGACTCGTCCTCACACGACTCCATCAGTACTGTTGGAACTGGGTTTTATGATTAATCCGGTGGAATTTGAGTGGGTATCGAATCCGCAAGAACAGCAGAAATTGGCAGTTGCGCTTGCAGATGGGATAACTCAGTGGTTTGCCTCTACTCAGTGAATTATCGCGGTTCTCCCTAGGCTATGGAAAATCGAGGAAGGGAGATTTAGCGCCAGAACTTTGGCAATGAGGCAATCGAGGAACAGTTATCGACTATTGCTTGGGTGATGTGAGTATCCTTAGAAAGCTTTACGAACAAAGAGCAAGGCTGATAGACCCCATAAATGGCAATATACTGGCGCTACCTTGATAAGTAAGACCCTACCATTGTTTCTGATTCAGTAACTGGATAATTCTTGGAATAGTAATGACGTAGCAACTTAGGTTCATTTCGATGTACTAAGCTACTTTCTTTTTGCTCTATAACAGAATCCTCATTTTCGTTAGCTGTATCCTCATTTTCCCCCTGGCTATCTCTGTCTAGAGAACGTAGTACGTACTGAATTGCGTCGATGACGATTAGATTGTGGCACTTTTCATCTGAACAGCCCCCCTCTAAACATTGAACATAGGTCTCAAAGGACTTTGCTTGTAAATCTTCTAAGTAACCTCGAATGTTATTTCCTCCAGCTCGACCGATGATAAGTACATAGTTTTTCAACAGGTAGGGGTCTTTTTCCTGTTCAATTAACTGCTGGCAATTCGTAACGTCTGCTTTTTTCCACTGCTCAGCAAATAATAGTGCTTTAGAAGCTTTGAGTTTTTCATGGGATTTAGCACTATCACTTTGAAGGATTGCCCACATACGCTCAATTCCCTCTGTTGGTGGATGAGGCTGAGCTTCTGCCAAAGCACGAATAGCTAAGGATTTAACATAAGCATCATCACTCTTATCGAAAATTTTGATAAGTAAATCAGCACGACCACATTTAGATAGTCCTCGACATAGAAGGTGAACTGAGACTTGCCAAGGGCGTTGGATAATCTCAGTAGCTAACAAATCTGCAACCTCATCCAACCCCAACGTACAAAGGCGATTTGCCGAGAACTTCAATCTCCGTCTAGCTTTTTTTATCTCAGCTTCTGTAATAGTAGGTGTGGATTCATTGCTTTCAAGGGAAGGAACTGAATCTTGAGAATTAGTAGAATGTTGCTTGAT
>DATNQT010000148.1:0-10313 GCA_036703885.1 Candidatus Sericytochromatia bacterium | reverse complement strand
CAGTAGTGTATTACTAAAGGGCGCGAAAATTTGAGGAAAAATTTATGAAAATTTTTGTTCCAGGTCGCCTTTGTCTATTTGGCGAACACAGCGATTGGGCAGGAGGCTATCGTCGCCTCAATCCGCAATTGGGAAAGGGTTATGCGCTACTTGTCGGTACGAATCAGGGACTTTATGCTGAGGTGAAACCTCATCCCACCCAGCTAATTGTTCGCGCTTCCCTGAGTGAGGCAACGGGTCAAGAAACGATCGCATTTCCAATGGATCGAAATGCTTTGCTTGCCGAAGCCGAAAAAGGCGGTTTTTTCAGTTATGCTGCTGGCGTTGCCTACCAATTTCTCACTCACTACCAGGTAGGCGGGCTTGAGATCGATAACTATTTAACAGATTTACCAATTCAAAAAGGTTTGGCATCAAGTGCAGCAATCTGCGTCCTCGTCGCCCGTGCCTTCAATCGCGTGTATGACTTAAAGATGACCATCCAGGATGAAATGGAGTTTGCCTACTTGGGCGAGATTGCAACGCCTTCCCGTTGTGGTCGGATGGATCAGGCGTGTGCTTACGGTAACCGACCGATTGTGATGACTTTTGATGGCGATCGCATAGACATCACCGAGCTAAACGTACCAAAAGATTTGTTTTTTGTAATGGTAGATCTCGGTGCTGGGAAGAATACCCAGGAAATCCTCAGCCAACTGAACCAGAGCTATCCATTTGCTACCAACGAAGTACAACAAAACGTCCAGAACTATCTCGGTTCTATTAGTTCTCAAATTACCCAGGAAGCGGTTGATGCTCTACAACAAGGCGATGCCGAAGGAATTGGTATTTTGATGAAAAGGGCACAGGCTGAATTTGACAAACATCTCATCCCCGCCTGTCCTTCCCAACTCACGGCTCCCATACTGCACCAAGTCCTCAATTATGAATTGATTCAACCATATATCCTGGGTGGTAAAGGTGTTGGCTCACAGGGCGATGGCACAGCACAATTTATCGTTGATGACGAAGGAAATCAACAAAAATTAATTGAATTTATTGAGCAAAATTTTCCACAGATGCAGTGTCTGAAGCTAACAATTCATGCTAAGAAAAAAGTTCGCAAAGCTGTAATTCCGGCAGCGGGTTTTGGTACTCGTCTATTTCCATCTACAAAAGTAATAAAAAAAGAATTTTTCCCAATTATTGACCGAGATGGACGTGCCAAGCCTGTAATTCTGGCGATTGTTGAAGAAGCGATTAGTGCAGATATAGAAGAAGTTGGGATAGTTGTACAAAAATGCGATCGCGAACTTTTTGAGGATTTCTTCAAAGCTCCACCGAAAAAAGAACTTTTCAACAAGCTATCTTTACAAAATCAGGAATATAGCCGATATCTACAAGATTTAGGTAGCAAAATTACTATCCTGACCCAAGATGAACAGGAAGGCTTTGGTCATGCTGTATTCTGTGCTAACCAATGGGTGAACGATGAGCCATTTCTGCTTTTGCTGGGCGATCATCTTTACACATCTAAAAATGAAAAATCTTGTGCTAGTCAAGTTTTAGACATTTATGAACAGGTTAATCAAAGTGTTCTGGCATTGAGAATAACTCCAGCAGAAGTCATTCATCATTACGGCTGTGCAACTGGAGTATGGCAGGAGTCAGGCTCGATTCTTTCTGTAACGCAGATTTATGAAAAGCCTAACCTTGAGTATGCGCGATCGCATCTCCAGATGGATGAGATGAAAGACGACCAATTTCTATCAATGTTTGGTATGTACGTACTGCACCCTAAAATCTTTGAGTATCTGGAAGAAAATATCAACCACAATATTCGCGATCGCGGAGAATTTCAGTTAACATCCTGTCTCGATAGATTACAACAAGAAGAAGGAATTACCGGATACCTTGTCAAAGGACAATGTTTTGATACCGGACTGCCAGATGTTTATCGACAGACTATGATTGATTTTCAAAATAGTCATTTGTAGGGGCATGATATATCGTGCCCCTACCGCATCACTACTGAGCAACTAGACAGTTGCTAAAACTGAGGATGGCTTGCTGGAGGACACCGAAGCCAACAAGAACTCTAGATACCACTCAACCGTTTCAGCCAGTCCTTCATCAAAAGAATAACGAGGCGTCCATCCCAAAACTTTTTTCGCTTTCTCTGCTGATACTTGCTGATGCCAAATTTCCCCGTGGCTTTGATTCTCAATTAAAGGCTCTATATCCTCACAATGCATGATTCGCTGGATTTTTTCTACGACCTCCAGCACCGTCCAAGTACCGCCCATTGCGAAGTTGAACGCCTCTCCATGTACCTCCGGACGAGCTAGTCCTTCAAACATTGCTATATAGGCATTTACGGCATCTTTGACATACAAAAAATCCCGCATAAAACTTCCTTGGGCGGGCATACGAACCCTCGGACGGTCATTGTTGAGCAGACGACGAATCGTATTAGGAAGTAATCGGCTCCAGTTTAAATCCCCGCCACCGTAGATATTACCAAACCGACCGACAGCGACTGGCAGCCCGTAGCTGTGATAGTAGCTGCGAGCAATCAAGTCAGCACAGCTTTTGGATACTTCATAGGGATGTCTCCCTAGCATTGGCAAGTCTTCTGTGTAGGGCAAGATAGGGCTATCGCCGTAGGCTTTATCGCTCGATGCTACAACTACTCGCCGCACCATATCTGAATGGACGCGACAGGCTTCCAAAACGTTGTAAGTACCGCGAATATTAATCTCAAATGATAGTCGAGGTTTCTCAAACGCCAGACCTTCAACTGATATGGCGGCTAGGTGAAACACCGCATTAATCCCGTGGTCGCCAATCACCTTTTCGAGCAAATCGTAATCCTCAATTGAGCCAATTACGTTTCTGATGCGATGAACTATTCCACTACGAACAAAATAACTGTCCGGGTTCCAGTCAGCTAAGAGCGTCGTCACCGTCGCTCCCTGGTTCAGTAAGTACTCAGTTAACCACGAACCCATAAATCCGGAAGCTCCGGTTACCAACACTCGGAGTTCACGCAAACTATTATTCATTAATGCACCCTTGTATTCCGTATTTTTGCTTACAGTGGTGAACCACATGAAGCATTCGCCTTAAAGTTGATTTATCAATAAACATTAAGCAAACTCAGGCTAGGTAAGCTTTTGCAGACTCTAGATCCACTCAGCTAAACCATCACATTAAAATTTGATACCGCAAGAGTGAGAGACTGCTTAAGTTTTTTAACAAATCAGCTTGTAAACACTTTTATTCGGAAGTTAGGAGTTTCAACAATAGTGAAATCACGCAATTCCTCTGGGCTGCACGGAGCCGTATCAGTAATTTTACTGACAGTACTTACGTAGAGAACTCCGCAATCGCCCTTAATCAGGGAGGTTCACGAAAATACACAAACCCTGAAATCCTTAAAATTACCTAAATGGTGTCAAGCGGATAGATTGTAACTTAGGCTACCGTTTTTTGGGGTAACGTCAGGCTGCAATGCTGTGGACAAATAAGCTACTTATTGCAGTAAACTCGAATACTTTTTACGGTTTTGTGTTGGGATATAAATCGGCGTTGATGTTGCAGTTAGAGGTTATGCGTTTATTGCTGCTTTATTGATAGCTATGGATGGCTTATTCTTAGTTAAATCCCGTTATGCACCCCTAAATTTTTATCTGATTATCTTTGGGCTTTGAGGACAATTATTTTTTCTCATCGCCTTAGATAAGCCAGCAAAACGGCACGGGTTGTGGCTAGCTTTATCAGGTCTTTGTTTTGGTGCTTCTGCTTCTGTAAAGACGATCTTTCTGATTTTGCTAGCTTTTATATTCTGGTTACCAGTATTTCTAGGTCTGCCATTATCTCCTCAAGAGTTTCAAAGTCGGATGTGGTTACCTTCCTGGATTTAGAAAGGGAGCAAGATTTTCAAGTCCCTCTCCCACGGGGAGAGGGATTTAGGGTGAGGGCTGTTCGTTCGCTTGCAAAGGTGACATACTCCCTTTAGAAGCGCTACACAAATTTGAATCAAAAAAACATATTGAATCAAATTACGGCAGGTTCTAACATTCGGATAGTTCCAGTCCTAGCATCTATTTCCACCTCTAAACCAATCGGTAGTGTTAGTATCGGTTCGATATGACCGATCGCTGCCCCAAACCAAGCTGGAATACCTAAGGGTTTGATGTGATCCCAAACGACTTCTTCGAGGGTAAGAGAGCCATAGTCAGCGTCTGGGGAACATCCAGGACATTGCCCAAAAATGAAGCCAGCTAGCTTGTCAAAGACGCCTGCAATTTTGAGGTGAGTCATCAAGCGATCGATGCGATAAATATTTTCGTTGGTTTCTTCTAAAAAAAGAATTGCTCCGCTGAAATCGGGCAGGTAGGGAGAACCAACGATCCCCGAAAAAACCGAGAGATTCCCTCCTATGAGTCTGCCACGAGTTTGACCGGGAGTAATAGTTTGAATGCGATATTTCACCTGCATCAAGCGGTCTTCATCATCTCCATCTTTGAGGTTTTGAAACGTAACGGCTTCACCTGCAAATAAGACACGACGGAAATATTCTGTTTGTTTCGGTTTCCAGGAGGTCAACCCGTTGGGTCCGTGAAATGTCACGATATTGGTACGACCATAAATCGCCAGAGTTAAGGCTGTAATATCGCTGAAACCAATAATAATTTTCGGGTTTTGACGGATGCGATCGTAATCCAAATAAGACAGCATCCTGCTGCATCCCCATCCGCCACGAATCGGCAGGAGAGCCGCAACTTGGGGGTCTGCAAACAACTGATTGATATCAGCGGCGCGGTCTTTATCTTGACCTGCCAAGTAACCATAGCGATCGAGCAGATGAGGAGCAAGACGAGGGACAAGTCCTAAAGCCCGCACTGCATCTTGAACAATATCAAGCTCTTGACGCTCCCAAGTAGCACCTGCTGGACTGACAATTCCCACTACAGAACCCGGTTTTAAACGAGCTGGTTTCAAGAGTGGAGCATTAGCAGTTCTCCCCAACGTTGAGGGCGAGATTAAAACAGAAGTCGTAGCCGTAGCAGCAATAGTTTTGAGAAAGTCCCGACGGGTAAAGCGGACAGGCATCTATAGTTGTTGGTTGTTAGTGGAAGGATGGAGAACTAAGAGATAAACATATAGCAGTCCCCAAGAGCGGTTAGGACGGTATGAGCGACTAAAACCCTTTTATAGGCTGTATTTGTACTCAGCACTCAGCACTTAGCACTCAGCACTCAGCACTCAGCACTTTGCTATAAGTGTTAGAAATCAACTCCTCGTTTCAAATCCACGCCCTTCTCACAGTAGTGCTTATGACAAATCATTTCTGAGTGAACGCTGGCTAGATCGAAGTAAGCGGGTTGATTCACGCAGCGACCTGTAATAATGACTTCCGTATCACGGGGTTTGCGTAAGAGCGCATCAACAATTGGCTCGACCTGTAATAGTTCTAGGTCAACGGTGGGATTCAGTTCATCCATGATGATTGTTTTGTACAACCCGGACGCTAAAGCCGCCCTGGCAATTTCCCAGCCGCGTTCGGCTTCCACGTAGTCGGCAATTTGCTGCTGTCCCCGCCAAACGATCGCATCTCGACCGCAACGGTGATGATCGACTAGAGAAGGATATGACTGCCTCAAAGCTGCGATCGCTGCATCTTCTGTATAACCACTACCTCCCTTCAGCCATTGCATAATCAGGACTCGGTGCGACTTATCCGTACTAATCCCCCGTCCAATTGCCTGCAACGCCTTACCCAAGGCATTCGTAGATTTACCTTTCCCTGCACCCGTGTAAATTTCAATCCCCTCAATCCCTTGTTCTCTGGATGCTGGGTGGTCGTGAGGCACGGATTCACTATGCAAATCGGCAATATCTAATAGTACTTGGGGCGTTCCTCGACCCGTGACAATAATTTCCAGAGTGTCGGGCTTATTTTTCAGGGTTTTAATCACCTCATCTACTGATAGCAAGCCCAAATCTAGAACGGGGTTCAGTTCATCGAGGACAACAACCGAATATAGACCCGAAGCGATCGCTCCTTTTGCCACATCCCAACCCCGTTGTGCCTCCAGCGCATCAAAGCGCGTCACTTCTTCTTTAGCAAAATATGAACCCCGTCCCGTCCGCACCTGATCGATTAAGTGGGGGAAACCCCGCTGCAACGCTTCAATCGCTGCATCCTCATCGTAGGGGCGTCCAGGCCCTTTCAGAAACCTGAGCAACAACACACGACTGCCGGAGTCTGACTTAATCCCCAGTCCTATCGAGCGCAAAACCACACCCAGTGCGGCTTGAGACTTTCCTTTCCCCGCGCCATCGTAAACGTGAATCTGACCCGTAATGCGCTCAGAACGCTCAACCGCCGTGCGAATACCAATCCCAGTTCTGGTCATTCCGATCCTTGAAACTAACCGCAATACATAAGTTTACCAATCTCAGTGCTGAGTGCTACCCCTGTCAAGAGTGTTAGGTCGTAGGTGGTAGGTTTTAGGGGAAAATGCAATGACAATAAGATGAGGAAAAAGTTTTAGAGGAACTAAGGACTAATATCTTCTGTCGTCCCTAGCCCCAATCCTCTAGCCGCTCTTTTGTCAAGCCCTTAACGTCCACAGCAAGTGAGGAGCGACCGTTATGAAAGGCATGGTTTTGCCACTACAGACGTATTTGTTTCAGACTTTATTTCTCCTAGTGGCGATCGCTCTGGAAGCCAGAGTTCTTCAGCGAAGGTTATACCTGACGCGCAGAACCAGCGTTGAATATGCAACATCGATTAATTTACTTACCACGGTTATTGGTTGGTTAGCTTTTTTCTTGGTTCAGAACCTGCTACCTCAGCCCATAAAAGATCAGATAATTAGTTATGTTTTTTTCGATCGCTTTCTCAGTCCTCAGCCAGAAAGCTTTAATTTGATGCTGATCTCAACTGGCATTGTGATGTTTTTCTCTGCCTTCCTCATTAAGCTCAAAGGACTACAGTTACTAGAAGCTGTACTAGAGAATGCTCCCCAAGCGCAGACTTCACCGGAGTCCCGATCGTCTGTACTATTTCGTAATCGACGGCGACGGCGGTTGTCACAGCGGCTGGATGAGGCTGTATCCAATAGCGATCCCGATCGAGCAACGGCTGTCCTTTTAGCCAATGCCTTCAGCCATAGCGCGATCGTGCTGATTTTAGTTCTTCGTTTCTTTGAGCAACAATTCTTTAGATTAACGTGAAATTCTTCCTCAATATCTACGAGTGGCTGCAAAAAAAAGTTAGACCTCCCAGCGCCTTCTCCTGGGAAACCCTAATTTTGTTGAGCCTGTTTTCCTATTACATGGCATTTCTGGCATCTACTCGCTTTTTAGAAAATCTGCTGCTGAATTTTGGTTGGATTTTTTTAATTCTTGGTGTCTGCTGGGGAACAACCTCTGCAAATCAGTTCCGAGTCGGTTACGACCCAAAGGCAAACAAAGACGGCTTTCCCTTGAGTCCTTGGATTACTGGGGCGTTAGTGAGTCTTTATCTGTTTGGCGGCAACACGGGTGAAATCAGACGCGAGGCTTTAATTTACTGGCCCACCATATCAGCCGTGATCGCTGCGTTACCCGATTTCTTAGGAGAAGATAAAGACGGAGCGTTGACGCTTAAAAGACCACTGTTGCACAAGCGTCAAAACTTAATAGTGCTGTTTGGTACTCAGCTACTGCTCAGTTGCTGGTTCCAGTTTAATTTCCTAATTCAAGACTGGCAGGTTCAATATCCTACTCTACGTGCCGATGATTTCAGAAATAGTGCCTTTGTTGTGTCTAACAAATCCGCAACACTCGACATCCCTAGAGGAGCGGAGATCTTAAACTCGATAGAATCTAAGTTAAGAGAGCAGTTGAATGGTAAACCTTGGCCCCAGGTTGAGCGATCGCTTCTCCAGGAAGAGCGAACTAAGTTGATCGACTCCCTTGAAAAGCAGACTAAGCAAGAAATTGCACCCCTTGCTGAAGATCGCTTATGGCGGGTTAATTCTGCTGTCTCCACTAGGAAAAGTGGGTATAATCTAGACCTACAGGCGCTTTGGCAAGGACCTAGGGCAAAACTTCAAGAGAATGTCATCACTAAGTCTTGTCAAATTACTCAAGCTTTTCCCCGTAGGAGTGCAGCCACTAAACCAATCAACACCAAGTCGGCATCGTCAGGAACGCCAATTAGTCGTTTCAAATGCGATCCCGTTAAAGGCTGGGGAATAGAGCAGCCAACAAAGGCAAATGATACCTTTATACAGTGAACTACCCACACTGACTACGATGGCAGAGGAGAGGTGGTAGGTGGTAAGTGGTAGATAGAAATCTCATCGGTCATCCCTAAAATCTCAGACCAAATACCTCTGACACCTAACACCTAACCCCTAACACCTAACCCCTCTTAATAAATGTTCAAAGGCTTATGAGTATGGGTAGAATTTGGGCGATCGCCTCTAACGGCTTTCGAGAAGTAATTCGCGATCGCGTTTTGTATCTGATTGGCTTATTTGCACTTCTATTGGTTATGGCTTTGCGGATATTACCGGAAGTGGCAGCAACTACAGAAAACAAAATTCTTATTGATTTTGGTCTAGCGGCGATTAACGCCTTGGGTGTTATCGTTGCTGTGTTTGCTGGCACGGGTTTGATTAATAAAGAAATTGAGAAGCGTACCCTACTAGTCTTAATTCCCAAGCCAGTCAACCGCGCCGAATTCATTATTGGTAAACATTTGGGTCTATCCGCTGTTCTGGCTGTCCTAATTGTTGCTATGACAGCAATTTATTTTGTTCTCCTCAGTTTCAGTAAGATTGATTACCCAGTAGGTAGCATTCTCGTTGCAATCCTTTACCTATTCTTACAGCTATCTTTGGTTGCAGCAGTAGCGCTGTTGTTTGGTGTTTTTACTAGCTCACTTCTAGCAACACTGCTGACTTTTGGCGTTTATTTAATGGGAAACTTGAGTACTGATTTAGTCACTTTAGGTAACTTAAGTCGCAACTCTAGCATCCAGACGCTGACTCAAGGTCTTTATCTGGTGTTACCCAATTTATCGCTCCTGAATTTAAAGAATAAAGCGGTTTATAATTTATTACCTTCACCACTAGAGCTTTTAGGTAATGGGGTGTATGGTTTGGTATACACGGTGATGCTTTTGGCGATCGCCATCCTGATCTTCTCCCGGCGCGAGTTTTAGAGGCACTCTCTACAAGTTAGATGCCCCACAGCTTATTGAGGAAGGCGTAGGAACAGCAGTTATACCGATAGGACGCTCCAGGCTAATGTTAGTAAACTCATAGCCAGTGAACCTTGTGGAGCTTCCTTGCGCCCCATTGAAAGCTAAGACTGAGCCAATGTTGTCATTATTAAAATCAAATCCAACCGTATAGAGATTATTGCTAGAACTACCAGACCCGAAAGTCAAACTGCCGATAAAATTGCTACTTGGAATGGTATCTGTGTAATTGGTCGATAACGTATCAACTAAATCACCCGCTAAGTTATAACGCCGAATCCCACCGGCAAAGTCACTGACTAAAATGTCGTTGTTGGGTGCGAGGGCTAATCCCAAGAGGCTAACAAATTCGCTTTCTGGTAAAGTACTAGGCTGTGAGATAAAGACGCTAGGAGGTGTGGTAGGCTCCATACCCGCTACCTGAGCTGGACTGTAGCGCAACACCTGACTATCGTAAGCAAAAACTAAGTTACCAGAAGCGTTATTAGCCGTACCCTCTGTAGCAACATAGAGGCTGCCATCTGGACCAAACAGCAGACTATTGGGACCATTCAACCCGTTTGGTGTCCCCAAACCATTATTATTATCAGAGGCAAAGACACCCAAGAATTCTCCCGTTGTCCCATTGAAGCGCAAGATTTGGTTAGTACGAAAACTGCTGACGTAGAGGTTGCCATCCGGACTAAATGCATTGCCGTAGGGACGAGTTAATCCGTTGCCAGAGGCAGCTACACCCAAGAATTCTCCCGTGGGGCTAAAGCGCAGAACTGCAGAATCTTGTGGATATGAGGGGTCTAAAAGACCCAGAGCGTTGTCTCCACCACTACTGACATAGAGATTGCCATCCGGTCCGAAGGTCAAGTCATCGGGAGTCCGTAACCCACCGTTACCAGGTGTTGTAAAGTTGCCTAAAAAATTTCCCGACTGTTCATCAAAGACGATAATATTGTTGCTGTCACTATTGCCTATTAGCAGAATGGCATCAGCCTTGGGCGAATTAATACACAGGATACTGAGAGTACCGACAACTACTGTTGCCGGAAAAGTAGACACATTAATTCGCATGGTA
>DATNQT010000147.1:0-8626 GCA_036703885.1 Candidatus Sericytochromatia bacterium | reverse complement strand
GTGTCTGTCCTGTGCGTAATGTGAGACTAGCACCATTTGGGGAAGGTAAGACAAGTCTGGTTCCAGCAGGAATATTAGTCATTGAGGAAGGTGCAAGAGAATAGCCCTTGTTGGAGGTGCGTTGTCTACTTGCTAATTCAGCATTCATAGATTTTGCATAATCTATTGCTGATTCATCCTTCCATCGGTAAGGAAATACAATCGCTCCGTTATTCGTGGCAATTTCAACACAGGTAGAAAAAGAAAGAACATCGACAATAACTACTACATCACTAATTGGAGCTAGTTTAGCAACGCCTTGCTCCCCCCACTCGCACCGAAGATCGAATTCCGACTGGTCGAAAAGCATAAACTCTAAGGTGCGGGATTTGGATAACGAGCATCAACAGCGTCTATCTGTTCCAAAATCTCTTTGTCCAACACTACATTTACACTATCCAGATTCTCTTTGAGTTGTTCCATTGTCGTAGCACCAATAATCGTGCTGGTGACAAACCAACGGCTTCGCACAAATGCTAAAGCAAGTTTTGCTGGACTCAACTGATGCGCTTTAGCAATTTCCACATAAGCTGCTACCGCTTCATTTACATTGGGTTTGAGGTAGCGCTGACCAAATAGCTCAAATAGAGTCATTCGTGTATTCTCTGGGCTACCGTTTAGGTACTTGCCAGACAATAAGCCAAATCCTAAAGGGCTGTAAGCCAGTAATCCAATATTTTCGCGATAACAAGCTTCTGCTAAAGCTGTATCAAATACGCGGTTGAGCAAGTTATAAGCATTTTGAATGGAAACAACTTTCGGCAATCCTAACTGTTTAGAGGTGTGACTAAATTCGCAAACTCCCCAAGGTGTTTCATTACTCAAACCGACATAACGGATTTTACCCGCTTGAATTAGCTCTGCAAAAACGGCTAGCTGTTCGGCAATGGGAACTGTGTTTCGTTCTCGGTTGCGGTCATAAACTGTTTGACCAAAGATAGGAACGTAACGGTCAGGCCAGTGAATTTGGTAGAGGTCAATATACTCCGTCTTCAATCGCTTGAGACTATCATCAACGGCTTGCTTAACGTTGTCACGGTCAACGGCTTTTGCTCCCTCACGCAACCATTTCATACCGCGACCGGGACCCGCAATTTTGGTGGCAATAATCAGTTTGTCTCGCTGCTGATACTTTAACCATTCACCGATATAGGCTTCAGTTAACCCTTGCGTTTCGGCGCGTGTTGGCACTGGGTACATTTCAGCCGCATCAATGAAGTTTACCCCTTGGGCTACGGCGTAATCTAGTTGTTGGTGAGCCTCTTCAATTGTATTTTGCTGCCCATAGGTCATAGTACCAAGGCAAATTTCAGAAACTTTGAGATCACTCTCGCCGAGTTGGTTGTACTGCATAGCCTATTTTAAGATAAGAAATGACAAACTAACTTAATCCAATACCTCAAGCACAGCTTTGGGCGAAAGCTTATCTTTAAACCAAATAATCTTTGCGGGTACATTCTCTACCTTAACCCCAGCTTTCTCCAAATTCAGGCGCTCAGAAATAGCGAGGATTAGGTTATCACATTCCGCTCGACGCACTTGGGAAAATTTCTTCTGCAAGTATTCCGGACGCCAGTAGCCGACAATTTCTAATAAGTAATCCCGTCCATCGGGATGAACGAGGCGAAAGTCGGGAATCATCACACTACCAGGAATGGGAATGAGGTCAACTTCCCTCTCTAAAACCCAGTCAGTTTTTAGAGAGTCCCAACGATTGGCAAAGGATGCCTCCAACATACTGTCATAAGGCTTACCGGGGGGATAATGAGTCACCAAACCGCAATTGTCATTGAGACTAAAACGCCCAGTTTTGCTAGTACCACTGTAAGGATCGCGGCTTTGTAAGGTTGCCTTAAGGCTCCATTTTGTAACGTGCAGCAAGGCTGGGAGAAGTTTGGCGATCGCTAAACCGTAGCGCGTACTCGGCTTAAATAAACTCGTGGGACCATCAATGGTAATTGTAAAGCCGTGGTCGGCGTCGCCCTCAATGTAAGTCATCAACTGAAACAGCTTTAAATAACGGAATAAGAGCTTATACTGACCAGGGACATTCCGATGAGCATTCAGCGTCATGTGACTTGCCCGGTAAAAAATTCCCTGTACTTGAGACAAGTTGTAACGGTGCAACAGTGCTTCCGGTGCTGGGTCGTCAAACTGGGTAAGGATGCGATTTTCTTGTAAATCTGCATAGAGTCCCATGCGAATTTGTTGGGGCAAGACTTCCTGGTTTAACTCTTGACTGAGGGCACTACTGAGACTTTCGAGTGTTGTCTCGGATGCCTGAGAACTAGGAATAGATTGGGCAGATAGAGCAAAAACTCTCTGCCGTAGGAGGGGTGGTTCTAGAGGACTGACAATTTCAAAGGTGCAGAAGCTGCTTTTGAGAATATGAGCTAAACCTCGTTTAAGGCGATAGTCGGGGCTATCTCCTTCGAGTTCCAACAACTTGCGATCAAGTTCGCCTTGAGTTCCGCCGATCGCATCTTGAAAACAGGTGATCAATTCAGTAGCGATCGCACACATCTGGGTATTAATCGGTAACCGCTTGGGAATAGTTTCTTCCCCATTTTGGCGATTGATTAACAGTTCGGTCGGAAGCATGAATTAGCTTGATAGTATTAGCACGTATAGCCATCTGATTTTCGCCGGGGTACTGCCAGCCCTTAGGGTTTGGTGGCATGGGGGATAGGCGGGAAATCGGAGGAACGGAGATTTCCAATTAATTTGCGCTTTCACGTTTAACCTTCTTTTTGAGGCTACGAATGTATGCTCTTAAAACTTCTGATTGTGTTCTATCTTCCTGTTCGCAGAAAGCCTTGAGTATCTCTAGTTCTTGCTCAGGAAGCCTTATGGCTAAGTGCTTCATGGACTTGTGCTGTGTCGCTAATTGCGATACAATCTTATCATGTTAATCACCTACCAGTACAAGCTCAACCCAACACCTAAACAGGTATCCACGATGGAAGTCTGGGGAGAGTTGCTGCGTAGACATTACAATTACGCACTCGGTCAAAGGCTCGATGGGTTACGCCGTACTCGTTGCCAGATAGACCGATGCAGTATTGTCTGTGAGCCGATAGGTGGTATCCCTGCAAAAGTCGATTACTACTCTCAAGCATCGGAGTTGCGCCAAACTAAAGAGTTATTTCCTGAGTACAAAAACATTTACGCTGACTGCCAGCAGCAGAACTTAATGCGGCTGGATAAAGCCTGGAAGCGTTGGTTGATTCCCGACAAAACAGGTAAGCGGGGTGGACGCCCTCGGTTTAAGAAACGAGGCGACATCTGTTCGTTCACATTCCCTAGAGTGAACAGCCCCAAAGCCGGAGCGCATCTAACAGGAAACATCCTAAAATTGTCCAAGATTGGAGAGATCGAAGTTATTCTGCACCGACCAATCCCAGACGGATTCACGATTAAGCAAGCTACTCTGGTCAGGAAAGCCGATGGCTGGTATGTGAGTTTTTCACTGGAAGATGACACGGTTCCTGAACCAATACCCGTGGATGAAATTAAGTCTGCTGTTGGCATAGACGTAGGGCTTGAGAAGTTTTTAGCGACATCTGACGGACAAGCTGTTGTGATTCCGCAGTTTTATCGGAAGTCTCAACAGCGCTTAGCCCGTCAGCAACGACAACTGGCACGAATGGAGAAAGGTTCTAACAACTATCAACGGCAAACTAATAAAGTTGCTTGTCTTCATCTCCACGTTGCTCGTGAGCGTAAAGAGTTTCATTATCAAGTCGCGCATTGGCTGTGCGACCAGTACGACTTGGTAGCGTTTGAAAATCTGAACATTAAGGGCTTGGCAAGAACCCGACTTGCTAAGTCAATATTGGATGCAGCATGGGGAAGTTTCCTGAATATCCTGCAAGCAGTTGCGGTAAAACGCGGTAAGTGGGCGCTTGGAGATGACCCAAGAGGTACGAGTATCGAGTGTTCTAGTTGTGGTGAAAGGGTTGAGAAAACACTCATTGATAGAGTTCATGATTGCCCTCACTGTGGGTTAGTTATTGACCGAGATTGGAACTCTGGAAAAAACATATTGAATCGGGTAAAACGGACGCTTGGACTAGCGTTTGCTGGCTGCGGAGGATACGAGGATACTCGTCCTATGAGGCAGCAACTCTCAATTGCGAGATTGGGAAGCCCCTTCTATACCCGTAAGGGTTAGGAGGGGAGGATGTCACACTATTAGGGCGATACAGGCTAATGCTACTGTTCAATATTCTTAACTAGATAGGCTTGGCTGAGGAAGGTTATTTAAAACATGAAAGTGATGCCTACACGACGGACTTCATACAACGTAATTTATAGAACCCTAGAGGGACGACCGGATAGTTACCAGGATTGGTATCAGCAGGGCAATGGGTTGCGTGATGCCAAACGCTATGAAGAAGCAATTGCCAGCTATGACAAAGCTTTGGAGTATAAACCTCATGATTATTGGGCTTGGTACTGGCGGGCGGACATTCTCGATATCTTGGGACGCTATGAGGAAGCGATCGCCAGTTACGATAAAGCTCTAGAAGACAGACCTACAGATTACTGGGCTTGGTGTCACAAGGGCAGTGTACTGCGGCAACTGGATCGCTATGAGGAAGCGATCGCCAGTTACGATAAAGCGCTCTTATCGCGACCCGACGACTACTGGGCATGGTACAACCGGGGGCGCGTGGCACTAGAAGATTTGGACTGGTACGAAGAGGCGATCGCCTCTTTTGAGAAAGCTCTCTTATCGCGACCTCATGACTACTGGAGTTGGTATCGCTTAGGTGATGCCTTGCGACAGTTGGGACGTTATCAAGAGGCAGTCAACAGCTACGATCAAGCCCTAGAGAGCCAACCTTCAGACTACTGGAGTTGGTATCGACGGGGAGACACCCTGCGTCGCTGGCGACACATCGAAGAAGCCATTGCTAGCTACGACAAAGCGTTGGAAATCAAACCTCAAGACTACTGGAGTTGGTATCAGCGTGCTGAGTTACTGCGGCAGTTGGGACGCTATCAGGAAGCAGTTGCCAGCTACGAACAAGCCTTGGAAGCAGAACCCGATGACGAATATGCCTGGTACAACCAAGCCTGCTGTTATGCGTTGTTGGGGAATGCTGAATTAGCCCTTGTTAGCTTGCAACAAGCGATTGAACTCAATAGTAGCGAATATCAAGAGCTGGCTAAAATTGACTCGGATTTTAACAACCTGCGCGGGATTGAGGCATTTGAGGCTTTGCTCTCTACGTCCGGAGATGCCTAAGCTGTTGAGAGGCGATCGCAACCCAGATTAAAAGTGGTATGAATTCGCCAACTAGAGCGACGGCGACGCCCATTCTAGATGCCTAAATCTTTTCAACCAAACTCTGCACGAACTGTTACGAAGTATTACCTTTTAGCGCCAGCAGAGTGGGTGTTAATCCCTTCTAAACGCCTTGAATTCTGGTGTCCTGACGACTCTAAGAAACATTAGAGAAAGCTTAAACCTTTATAAAATTTGAGCTTCTACTTCTTTAGGTGGTGTTGCTAGGTGGTACTAAAGCTAAATACTAGATAATTACTGAGTTATTCGCGAGGCGTAAATAAATTGCATAAAAGGCAACGAGAACGGTGATAAGTACACTATCTACTCATGTATTTACGATCTAATACTGAAGAATAATTATATGTTGCAAGCATTAAGTAATAGTAAAAAAGAAGAATTAAAGCAATTATGGGGCGGCGGACAAGTCCCCTCTTTGACCATAGAAGAAACTGAGTTGTCACTCAAACTATGGAAGAAAATCAAGAAAAGGAAGCGGCAAGAACAACAACAAACTCCACAACAGGACTTCAGTAATAATTGAGCGGTAGGTTGGGTTGAGCGATAGTAAAATCCATATATTATAAGGGTTTACTGAATTTCGCTCCTCAACCCAGCCTAGGGAGTTTGGGTCTAAGTCAGCGCCATTTGACTTAAATCAAATGGCACTAACTTAAGAGTCTAATCAGCAATCAAGCTAATTATTGAGAGAGTGACTTCCATTCCACGTTACCCACTTATGGGAGACCCCGCTCGATTTTACTTTCCAATCCAGTTTTTCTTCAATCAAATCTGAGCCAGTCAGATCAGTATCAATTAAATCAGCCCCGATTAGGGAAGCGCCATTGAGGGTAGCGTTTGTCAGGGAAGCACTGCTAAAGTCAGCACCACTCAGTTCAGCGTCAGTCAGGTTAGCCCCGCTCAAATTCGCTTGATGAAGGTTAGCACAACGCAAATCTGCCCCACTCAGGTCAGCTCCACTCAGGTTTGCTCCAGTTAAGTCGGCTCCAATCAGGTTAACCTCTGTTAAATTGGCTCCAGTCAGGTCAGCTCCACCTAAGTCTGCATTAGTCAGATTGGCTTGATGGAAAGAACTGCCGCTTAAGTCAGCCCCACTCAAATCAGCACGACTGAGGTCGGCACGACTAAAGTTCGCCCGACTCAAATTAACTTCACTTAAAACAGCTTCAGCTAAATGTGCTTCCCGAAAATCCCACTTTCTCGCAGCATATTGCTTCAAAAGCTCTTGGGTTTTCATAATCTTTGGTCTCCTGAATTTTCACTTCTAAAAGGCATTAAGTTAAAGAGTTATTGCGCAAGGTTTTATTAATCCCTACGCAACAAACGTATCCCCAACTGCGACATCAAGCAGCTGGACAAACCTCTCCTCACATCCAAGCCAAAGTTAAATTTTTCGCCTAACTTGCAACGAGTTGGCGCTTGAGTCTGCTTTTACTAGATAGCTACTCAAGTATTGTCAGGAATATAAAGCGTTTCGCTGCTAGCCAGAAAGTTTCAAGCGTTTTAAGTGGTAACCAGACTAGTAACTCGTTGATTTGTATTTAACTTTACCAAAAGCTTATCAGCAAGCCAATTTTTTAGTTCTAATGTTTAACAGAAATTTATTGTTGGGGGTGTTGGCTGGGCTATTTTTTGTAGAGTTGCTGTAGGAATACCATTAGAGGGTCGTATGTAACACAATGTAACGCACTTTACGGATTTAAGAATCGAGTTTATGGAGCAGTGCTTAGATCTATTAAGGGCACGATATTAATTATCGTGCCCCTAGGATTGACCTATATTGCACTCACTTAAAGAGTGCTATCAATTAGCCCTCAGACTCTAACTTACTGATTTCCTAGCTGAAGCTGTACCCTAACTCTGTCAGTGTCACCAGCATCCGAAGATGGGAAGGAGGTGAGCGGGGGGTCAGGAGTGAGGGTATCTCCAACAACTACATCTACTTGGTCGCCTAGTACAGAACGTTGCTGAGACTGGCTAAGTCTCCCAACATTGGTCACAGAATTAGTTTGGGTTGTTGGCAATGTCTGATTGAAGAAAGTTCGGTAATCGCCTGTTATTGTGCGACCCTCAATTCTACGTAGGGATTCACCAGATAGCGTTACTGAAGCATCGGGTGAACCAGATGGCATGGGTGACTGAGCGGAAGCAGTTGATGAATAGCCAACAACTCCGGCTCCAATTCCTAAGACAACAAGTAGTTGACGTATCATTAACGTTCTCCTAGGTTTTAAATTTTATAATTCTATTCTTTTAGTGTAGTATATCCCAATAAATTGAGCCGCTACCTCAATCATTAGGTATAAAAACAATAGATAAAAAAGAGATATTCGGATAGATTTTTTTCACTGATTCCTCAATAAAATGTAGTAGAGATAACAAAAAATCTGCGATCGCACTGTCTTCACTTGGCGGGAGGAACGATTCTACACTGGGTATGGGTAGCGGGTGCTGAGGGATGGGGCGCTTTGTTAACAGGCGATATTGTTCAGGTGGTTCCTGAGCGTCGGTACGTCAGCTTTATGTATAGTTACCCAAACCATATTCCGATGTCAGCAGTTGTCAATCAGAGTCTCCAAGCAGTTGAATCGTTTGAGTATGACCGGATTCACGGGGCTTGGTGGGACTACACTGTGATTGAAGATGCCAAAGGTGCGATAGTCCCTTCGGGAACCGCCTGCGGCATCGCACGTTCGGCAGTACGATATTTGGGTGCGATTAAAGGAGAGTGGTAACCTGCGATCGCACCGTAAAACCCTATAAGCTTTTCTCGTATCCAATGACAATCATCCGTGTGCCTAAATCCTGGGAGATCCCAGAACGAGAAGTCACATCAGAAACGGTTTTCCTTAATCGCCGTCGTTTTTTTAAAACCCTAATTGGTGCTGGTGTTGGAGCAACTCTCATGCCAATTCTTGGTTGTGAAAAAGGTGAGAAAGTGAATACTAAATTAGCAGTTACGCTGGATACAGCCAGTTTAGATAAGATTAAACGTAATCCTGCTTTCTCAACGGTTGACCGTCCAACGACAGAACAAGCAATCGCTGGACAGTATAACAACTATTACGAATTTGGCAGCACCAAATCTATTTGGCAAGCAGCTCAGGCATTGCCAACGGAAAATTGGAAAGTTGAGGTAACGGGTTTGGTAAAAAATCCTCGTACCTACGACTTAGATGATTTACAGAAAACCTTTCCCCTAGAAGAGCGCATTTATCGGTTCCGTTGTGTCGAAGCTTGGTCGATGGTGATTCCTTGGATTGGATTTCCCAT
>DATNQT010000146.1:0-6851 GCA_036703885.1 Candidatus Sericytochromatia bacterium | reverse complement strand
AACCGTAAGCTATAGGCTTGCCGTATAAAGTTTGACGGTTATTAACAACCCTATAACTCTTTAATTAAAGCTTATGGTATCAACTCCTCCCTCTCAAGCTTCGTCATCTCAGTATGAAGTATCAGATGCCAAACTTGAAGCAGAAGTGGATGCTCTTGTAGCGGAAACTCCACCTGAAACCGAAATAGATTTAGAGTTTCTCTATACTAGAGATATTGAGTTTCGTCAGGAAACTCTTTACTTCGTTGTTGTAGATCGCTTTAATGACGGCGACCCCGAAAATAGTGAAGGGCCAAATCCAGAACTTTACGATCCAGAGGGAAAAGATTGGGGTAAGTACTGGGGCGGAGACTTGCAAGGTGTTATTGACAAACTAGACTATTTAAAAAATTTGGGAGTGACAGCCGTCTGGCTTACTCCCTTATTCGAGCAAGTTGAAGACTTATTTATTAATAGTGCTGCCATTCATGGCTATTGGACGAGTGATTTTAAGCGGTTGAATCCGCGCTTTATCAACAAAGATGATGACCCATCTCTCAATAAAACTCAGGAAACCCGAAATACAGTTTTTGACAAACTGATTGAAGAGTTGCACAAACGGAATATGAAACTAATTCTGGATATTGTGTGTAACCACAGCAGTCCGGATTTTAGTGGTAGAAAGGGCATACTTTACGACGATGGAGTACTTATTGCAGATTTCAATGACGATGAGAAAAACTGGTATCACCATTACGGTATAGTCACTAATTGGGAAGATGAGTGGCAGGTACAAAATTGCGAATTGTCAGGACTTGCTACTTTTAATGAAAATAATACCGAATATCGAGAGTACATCAAGTCAGCAATTAAGCAATGGTTAGACCGAGGTGTTGATGCTTTACGAGTCGATACGGTGAAGCATATGCCCATCTGGTTTTGGCAAGAATTTATTGCTGATATTCAAACCCATAAACCGGATGTTTTTATCTTCGGAGAATGGATTTATAGTAGCCCTCTTGATGACCGCTCGGTTGAATTTGCGAATGAATCGGGAATGTCAATTCTCGATTTTGGTTTAGCGATCGCAATTCGAGAGGCATTGGGTGCAGGTGCTGAAGCAGGATTTCAATTAGTACAAAATGTTTTCGATCAAGATCATCGCTACTACAGTGCAACAGAGCTGATTACATTTATCGATAATCACGATATGCATCGATTCCAAACGTTGAATTCCGACCCGGAAAGGCTGCGTTTGGCGATCGCATTAATTATGACCTCTCGTGGCATTCCCTGCATTTACTACGGCACAGAACAGTATCTCCACAACGACACGAACGGGAATAGTGACCCATATGGAAATAACGACCCTTACAACCGTCCAATGATGGAAAGTTGGGATACTGAATCACCCCTATACCGAGATATCCGGTTACTCTCAGGGGTGCGGCGATTGAATCCGGCAGTATCAATGGGGAGTCAGTGGCAAAAGTACCTCACTCCTGATGTCTACTGTTACGTGCGGCGTTACCGGGATTCGCTGTTATTTGTAGCGATGAATCGGGGCGAAGCGGTGAAACTGGACGCAGTTGAAACTGAATTACCTGATGGAGAGCATACTGATGTCTTATCACGAGGTAAATTTGAAGTCGTAGATGGGCATTTACATGACTTAGAATTAGGCTCGAAAGAAGTAATTATCATCAGTCACGTTGGGGAACGAGTCAAAGGGCAAACCATTGTACGTGTGCAACTCAATGGCGTTCAAACAAAGCCGGGTGAAACGATTGTTGTAACGGGAGATTGTCCGGAATTGGGTAATTGGGATATCTCTAAAGCTTATCCCTTGGAATACATCAACACGAACACTTGGTTTGCAGAAATTCCCTTTAATGAAAGTGCTGGAAAGTTAATTGCTTACAAATATGCCCTGTGGCGCGAAGGTCAGTCACCGTTGCGAGAAAATTTAGTAGCGCGTCGTTGGGTTATCGCCAATGAAGGCACCGTAAAATGGCGGGATAAATGGGCATCTGGACGGGAGTCTTGATCGTTTAAATTAAGGGAGAGATATTGCCAAAATATCTCTCAGGAGTTACGCAAATTTACTTGTTTAACACTACCTATAGAAGTAAGGTGGGCATTGCCCACCCTACATATAGCTCAAGTAAATGATTGCTGTATGGGAATTTGAATTACAAACTCTGTTCCCTGACCGAGCGCGGAGTTACACTGTAACTGTCCCTTGTGAAGCTCCGTCACAATCTGGTAGCTAGTTGCTAACCCTAAACCCGTGCCTGTGCCTACAGGTTTTGTAGTAAAAAATGGGTCAAAAGCTTTTAAACGTACTTCTTCGGTCATACCTGTACCATTGTCAGCAATGCGAATCACAACATGAGGGCTGGAGGTAGACTCTTGATTGATTTCGGTGGAAATTCTAATAGTACTAATATTCGTTTCAGCTTCTATAAGATTCCTCTCACTGTTGACCTCATCTAAAGCATCGATCGCATTACTCAAAAGATTCATAAATACTTGATTGAGATGTCCGGGATAGCATTCAACTAAAGGCAGATTTCCATACTCTTTAATCACTTGAATTTCTGTTGAGTTTTTATATAGCTTAAAACGACTTTGTAAGAGCATCAACGTGCTATCAATTCCTTGATGAATATCCACTTGCTTGACAATGGCTTCATCAAAACGAGAAAAGTTGCGTAAGCTTCCTACAATTTCCCGAATTCGTTTAGCTCCCGTTTCCATTGAATCTAATAGTCGGGGAAAATCTTCTGTAACAAAATCTAGGTCAATTTCTTCAATTTCTGCCTCAAGTTCAGGGTTTGGTTGAGGATAAGCTTCTTGATATAGTTCAATCAGTTGTAAAAGTTCCGTGCTGTACCTTCTAGCATGGTTGATATTGCCATAGATAAAGCTAACTGGATTGTTGATTTCATGAGCCATGCCTGCCACTAACTGTCCTAGAGAAGACATCTTTTCAGTCTGAATCAGTTGAGATTGGGCATCCTTGAGTTGTTGTAGGGTGCGTTTTAACTGAGTCGCCTGTTGCTTCAGTTGAGCTTTTGATTGTCTTATGGCTTCCTCAATTTGCTTGCGCTTAGTAATGTCTCTATCGATGCCGCGATACCCTTTAAAGTTTCCAGCTTTATCAAAGAAAGGAACACCACTGGTTTCAAGTACAACTCGGTGTCCATTTTTGTGAAGGTTAGTATTTTCGAGATTGGTAAAGGGTAACTGCTTTACAACTCTACTACTGATAGCCTTGGTGATACGATACGCTTCTTCTGATGAAATGAAGTCCAAGAGAGTCTTGCCTAAAACTTCTTCCACTTCATAACCCAAGATGTCTCGAACCTGGGGGCTAACGTAGGTGTAGGCTCCATTTTCATCTACCTCCCAAATCAAATCGTTAGTGCTTTCAACAAGATTGCGAAATCGCTCCTCACTATCCCGCAATGCCTCAAGAGCGTGTTTGCGATCGCTAATATCGCGAGCAATACCGATAACTGATAAAACATTACCGCTAGCATCTTTCAAAACAGAAAGATTGGAAGTATGCCATCTCCAAGTACCATCCTTGTGTCTGACACGATACTCAACCCCAGACTGGTTCTGACCTGTTGTTATTGCTTGACGAAAGATGTTCCAGCAAATCGGTAAGTCATCTGGGTGAACAAAAGGGGTAAATACTTGACCCTCAACCTCTGAAACATCGTGCCCTAGGATATCGACCCAGTTAGGGGAAATATAACTAAAGACACCATTAGGTGTGAGCTGATAAATAATATCATTAGCATTTTCTACAAGGCTACGAAACTTTTGTTCACTTTGCTGAAGGGCTTCTTTTGCACGTTGGCGATCGCTAATATCTAAAGCAACACCCGTAATGCTGGCGACTTCTCCCTTCTCATCTCGAATAATTGAGTAACGATTATCAAAGACAATGCCAGCGAAGTTCATCACGGCATTTCCTAATTGTTCGCCTGCAAGTACGCGGTTGAAATATTCAATAATCTCTGGTTGCTCCCAAGACCGTTCATAAATAGATGCTCCAACAAGTTGTCCGGGTTTGAGTCCCAATAACTCCAAACCTTTCCCTTCGGAAAGAGTGAAGATACCCTCACGATCGAGGGCAAATAAGATTAAGGGAGCTGCTGTCATCACGGTCTGCAAACGCTCCTGACTTTGGCGGAGTGCGGCTTCAGTCTGTTTGCGCTCCGTGATATCTTCAGTAATACTTAAGAGATATTGGGGTCTTCCTGCTTCATCGAGAATTGGAATCTTAGTGGTGTGGAGTATCCTTTGACCTCGGTGGAGTGTTTGGACGAGTTCCTCAGGAATATCTAGAAGCTTCCCACTTTCAAGTACTTCTCGGTCTTTAGCAACGTAGAAATCTGCTACCTCACTAGGGAAAAGGTCATAACTGCTCTTGCCAAGGACATCTTGAGAGGAGTAACCCAAAAGTTGGGTACTCATCTTGTTCCAGAAGACAAAGCGCAATTGTTCGGCATCTTTCACAAACACTGCTACTGGTAGGTTTTCCAGTAACGAATTGAGGAATCTTTGGGTGCGATCGCGTTCTTCCTCTACCTGTTTGCGTTCAGTAATATCCCTCGTTAAAGATAGAATAAGTCGTTTGCCTCTAAATTCCAGCAGACTAAGGCGAATTTCAACGGGAAAACTCGTGCCATCTTTGCGGCGCTGTCTGCCATTAACCGTCACGGGTACGCCACGAATTACATACTGCCAAACGGTTCCAGGTCTATAATTTTCTTCAATATCTGGTACGGACAGAGTCAGCAGTTCTTGGCGGGTATAGCCAAGACTTCTGCACGCTTGTTGATTAACATCCAGGATTGTACCTTCCAGGTCGTGCAGGATAATTGAGTCGGCGGCTTGCTCTACCAAGCGGCGCAATAGCTCTTCACTTTCTCCTAAACTTCGCTCCGTTCCTGTGCATGAAGTGAAGCGCTGCTGCGAAGCGCAGATTGCTTCGGTATCGCCATGTGCATTGCTGATACCGTTGAGTTCTTCTCTTGCCTGTCGCAAGGCTTCCTCTACTTGCAAGCGTGACGTGATATCCATAAGCAAACCATCCCAAAGAATATCTCCATTCGCCTGTCGTTCCGGCATAGCAGCCACTTGAACCCATTTCAGCTGTCCAGATGCTAGGAGAAACCGCCCTTTCCAAGACCACGGCTGTAAAGTTTCAATAGAAATGGCAACCGAGCGGTTGAAATCTTGCACATCCTCTGGATGAATCATTGAAATTAGCAAACTGGCATCTGCTTCAATCTCACTAGCCTCCACTTCAAATAGTTCACGGCAACTGGGACTGACGAAGGGAAAAGCTACAGAACCATCTGGATGCCACAGGTATTGGTAGATAACTCCCGGCACACTAGCCGCGATTCTCTGAAATCGCGCCTCGCTCTGTCTAAGTGCCGCTTCGGTCTGCTGAGATTGAGTGATTAAGTCTTGCATTTCATTGATTACAAGAATTGCGGCTTAGTAATGATATACAACCATTGTCGAAAAAATCCTAGGACTTGAATCCTGGGATGGGAATCTCATGAGGAAAATTATTTGAATAATATTAAGCTTTACTCGAATGTCATGTAGTAGCGCACGTACTCACAAAAAAAAGGTAGGTACAAGACCTACCCCAACAATTTATGAGATGTTGTCAAGCAGTTACACTAACGTCAGATCTGGGTATTCAGCCATCATGTCGTCTGAAGTCAAGGTGTCGCCTTCTGCTTGAGGCGCCCAGAGAATTTCTACGGCGAGTAGGCGATCGCTAGAAATACCCCCAATCTGACGTAGCGCTTGACGCAGGTCATCGGAGCTATTGATTTTGGGGAGTTCCAGCTTGCCTTCCGTACCGACCAAAATGGTCACAACAATATATTCACCAGGCGCTTCTGTCGCCACTATCTCTCCACCACTGCCAGCTAAAGAAGATTGAGAAGCACCTCGGAGTTGATTATTAACGTTTGAGAGTGTTTCTTCTGTAAATTTGCTGCGTTCAGTCAGTGCCAGTTGATTAAACTTCGCTTCTGCCGCTTCCAGTGCAGTCTGCTGAGATTGAGCAGCACCGTAAACCCAGTATTCCGGGTGACGCAGCAAAGCTAGGGTGGACTCTTGTAGAACTTGCGCTCTACCCACCGCAGAACCCGTATCTGCGCTAAGTCCTAATTCGTTTAGCTCCTTTTGAAGTCCGCGAGCACCTTCCAACAGACCGACTTGCACGCGCCCTACAGAAATTTTAGGATTGCTGTAGCCTGGAACGTCATTATCACCAGCACTGCCAGCGCGGCGGAAGGCTTGTAGTAAGAAGTTTGCGATCGCAAAGAAAATCAGGATACCAAATAGACCCCCAAATCCCCCGCCAATGCTAAAGAAGGGAAACAGAAACGGAAATCCAATTCCACCACCATAACCATAGCCATATCCACCACCATAGCCACCACCTACAGGTGCGCGGTAGCCACCACTAGGAGCTGAGTAGGTGCGGCTACTAGGTGCCCGGAAAGAACCTCCACCAATGCGTCCGCCACTGCGAGCCGCTAGGGCAGTACTTGCGTTACTAAATACCAGGGTAAATATCAGCCCGAAGACGACTAGGGATTTCAAAAGGGGTTTGACCGCTGAAAAAAGTTTGTTAGTCATAAGAAAATTGTTACCGTCCAAGCTGAGTTAAAGTTTAGCGGCTCTAGTTTCTCAAAACATCTTTCGACCGACAAGTCTTAAGGAATAGAGCCTAAGTCAGGTAGCCAGGGCATTACCGACTCCTTTTCTTAATGTAACGTTATCTTATTATTTGCTCTAGCTCGACCCTGGAGGGATTCCCGAAG
>DATNQT010000145.1:0-1788 GCA_036703885.1 Candidatus Sericytochromatia bacterium | reverse complement strand
AAGATGTACAACCCAGCTGAAGCCACCACTAAAAATAGAATGCCAACGATATTGAGATAAATTCCTGCGGTAAATAAGCCGAAAAATAATAGCCAGGGAACCGTCAAGACAACCGACTGCAACCAGGCTATGATGCCTAGTTTGCCGTAAGTGCGGGCACGGTTGAAGCCCCAACCTAGGACACCGATCGCTACCAGAATGATTAAAAAAGTTGCAGTCGTCTCTGATCCAGTAAACATTTTTGAGGGAACCGTAGCAGCTAGAGCCTATAAGTCTAATGTAGCGGAGTGAGGTACTGAGGATGCCACAATTAACGCCAACAAGTATCCAGTGAAATCAGAAAGCTTTTGAAAACGGAACTTCCTACTATCGCTTCTGGTAGTTGAGGGCAGCTTGTCTGAGATTTCCTTGATGTTCGCTCAGGAGGCGATCGCTTTCTTCTTTATCTAATCCCGTCCAATGCATCAAGAGTGCTAGTTTCACTTGCCGCCCGCTGCGCTCTAATAAGTAACCCGCGTCTTCTCGACTTAAACTAGCGAGGTCTTGGAGGATTCGCAGGGCACGGTCATAGAGCTTTTTATTAGTCACGGCAACATCTACCATGCGATTGCCATAAACTTTGCCGATACGCACCATAACACCTGTGGAGAGGATGTTCAGTGCCATCTTCGTTACCGTACCAGCTTTCAATCGTGTGGAACCAGCCAGCACTTCGGGACCAACCAGCAAGCGAATATCCACGTCAGCCTCAATGCTCACTTGGTCGGCAGGGACACAGGCGATTAAAATAGTTTTGGCTCCTCGTTGTCGTGCTGCTTGGATCGCACCGTGAACATAAGGTGTAGTGCCTCCGGCAGTGATACCGACGACGACATCGAGTTCAGTAACATGGCGATGAGCAATCGCTTCTACGCCATCCTCCTGTTGATCTTCCAAATCTTCAGAACTCCGTACCAAGGCTCCTGCCCCTCCAGCAATGATTCCCTGTACCAGTTCTGGTGGCGTACAAAAGGTGGGGGGACATTCAGCGGCATCCAGTACCCCTAAACGTCCACTCGTCCCAGCGCCGACGTAGAAGAGGCGTCCACCTCGTCCCAGCGCTTCAGCCGTAAGGTCAATGGCGTGGGCTAACTGGGTTTTGGCAGATGCGATCGCATTCAGCGTGTGAGCATCCTCGCGATTAAATAACTCGACTAACTCCAGTGATGTTAGTTGGTCGAGGTTTTGACTATTAGGGTTAACCTGCTCCGTTAGCAGATGACCCCGCTCCTCTAAATTCTTCACTACAAACTCCAGGCTTTTACAATAATCCTTCTAATTGGCGACGAATACGGTCTAAATCGGAAATTTCGGGTTCTTTTATTTCCTTAGCCTCCGCTTGCCAGTCGGTTTCTTCCACATTGGATTCCGGTGGCATTGCCAACATTCCTTCTTCAATAAATTCCGAGTCATAATCAGCGCCTTCGCAAAACTCCTCGATTTCATCAGCATCCACTTCTTCTACCGTGGCTTCTGGAAAATCCTGCGCTTCTAGCATTATGGCAAAACGGGTGGCATCGTCCTCTGACTCGAACATCAGCACCTTGTTGCGATCGCCAATCCGAATCGTGTGAATTCCCTCGTTTTCCGTCCGGGCATTAAATAAGAGAACAAATACTCGCTTGGGTGCAACCATAAGTCGTTGTTACTTTCTGGGGCTTAAACATTACTGTCTCTTCTTAGAATATCTGACGGCTGTCCTGTAAAGACGTTGAAATTTGGTCACCCCGTCAGGATGCTAACCCTACC
>DATNQT010000144.1:0-3087 GCA_036703885.1 Candidatus Sericytochromatia bacterium | reverse complement strand
AGTCACAGAATCCGACATTGCTGAAATCATCTCCAAGTGGACGGGGATTCCCATCAGCAAGCTGGTTGAGTCCGAAATGGAGAAACTGCTGCACTTAGAAGATGAACTGCACAAGCGGGTCGTTGGTCAACATGAAGCCGTAACGGCTGTTGCCGATGCCATTCAGCGATCGCGTGCGGGTTTAGCTGACCCGAATCGTCCAACCGCTAGCTTTATCTTCCTCGGTCCTACAGGCGTTGGTAAGACGGAACTGGCAAAAGCCCTTGCTTCTTATCTCTTCGATACGGAAGAGGCCCTAGTGCGGATCGATATGTCCGAGTACATGGAGAAGCACTCGGTTTCTCGTCTAATTGGTGCGCCTCCGGGATACGTCGGTTATGAAGAAGGCGGTCAATTAACCGAATCCATCCGCCGCCGTCCTTATGCCGTGATTCTCTTCGATGAAATCGAGAAAGCACACCCCGATGTCTTCAACGTGATGCTGCAAATCCTCGATGATGGTCGCGTCACCGATTCCCAAGGTCACACGGTGGACTTCAAGAACGCTGTAATCATCATGACCAGCAACATCGGCTCCCAGTATATTCTGGATATTGCTGGTGATGATAGTCACTACGATGAGATGCACAGTCGCGTGATGGATGCCATGCGGACTAGCTTCCGTCCAGAATTCCTCAACCGAATTGACGAGATAATCATCTTCCACGCTCTACAAAAATCCGAGTTGCGGCATATCGTCCAACTGCAAACCAAGCGATTAGAACAACGGTTAGCAGACCGCAAGATATCTCTGAAGCTCTCCGAGGCAGCTCTTGACTTCTTAGCAGAAGTAGGTTACGACCCAGTCTTTGGGGCACGACCCTTGAAGCGGGCAATACAGCGCGAACTAGAAACGCAAATTGCTAAGAGTATCCTCCGAGGTGAGTTCCACGACGGCGACACCATCTTTGTAGATGTGGAGAACGAGCGCCTTTCCTTCAAGCGCTTGCCCGTTGATTTATTGGCTGTCCAGCCCAGCTAATCTAAAGGCTTGATGCTAATGTGAGACAGGTTGCATCGTGGTGCTGCCTGTCTTTTTTTAGCGGCATTTTTGCCTTAGCTAAATTTAGCTTTCTTTGCCGGAAGCCCCACGTCATTTTTGTACCCAAATTGGCGTGGGATGGATAGGCGGTCAATCGATGGGGTTCAACACCCCTTTGATTGACAATTTTCTTATCAATTCGCGAATGACATCTGACTGAGTTCTTTCGCTCATCTGACAAAACTGGGATAAGTGTTCGTACTCTCGCTCCGATACCCGTGTTGTAACTTGTTTCATGGTTGCCAATATGCTTTCGATTTGCTACCATTATAATGTACAGGTTAAATAAATTAAAAGCTAACCGCTTCCTGTACATTGAACCTTGACAACATGGAATATGGGGTTCCGTCCGGAAACAGGCTACTCGTAGTCGCATCTGTGGGCGGGTAAAATTCCAGCAGTACGAAGGAACGAACAAAACTTTCAATGCAATTGTTCCGGCGCGGTGGGGCATCCCGTGTCGTTAATAAAGCCAAGAGTCTCCTAAGCGGTAGCCGGATTGTCTTGGAAGCCTACACCGTAATCTTTGATTCGGTGTAGGAGATGTCACTAGACTCTTTATCGGTATCGACCATGAGTTCCTCTCCTCCATCGGAAACACAAATACTGACTTACACGTTTGCTGGTACTGTGGCACTTACTTTTCTTGTCTACGTGCTTAGAGGATTAGGTGTTCCTGGCTTCACTGCGCTCCCTGGTGGTGTAGTTTGGCTATTGATTTTGCTCTCAATTGCTATAGGCATTGTCTACGGTATCCAGAAAACTCGGCGCTATTAGACTTCATGACAGGCTCTCTTTAAGAGAGAGTTGTCGATTGTCAAGCAATCTCTATATGAACGAAAGTTTAGCGATCTAAATCACAAACTCATATATTTATAGCCATTAAGTTAATCAAAGAACTGTTCCTTGGCTTTTAAACCCTACTTATGGGTGATTACGTTTCACTAAATTTAGTGAGATACTGGAATTGTGAGGAACAGAACGGAATAAGCCCTATTTCCACAGAGGGGAAACATTATGAAACTTAAGCTTTTAGCGACGCTGGCTTGCTTGACTCCTTTATTTTTCACTAGTCCAGTTAAAGCTGAGAATCCGCTTCACGTACAACAGCTATTGTCAACTAAGGCATGTTTTCGCTGCGACCTATCAGGAGCTGACCTCAGCAAGGCACATTTGATTGGTGCTGACTTGAGAGAAGCCAATCTGGAAGGAGCAAACCTTACAGGCGCAAACCTTGAAGGTGCTGACCTCACTGGTGCAAACTTGGCAGGAGCTGACTTAACCTCAGCGTTTGTAACCAATGCTGATTTTCGCAAAGCTAATCTTAACCAGGTAAATTTTACTAGCGCTAAGATTTACAACGCCAATGTGTATGGAGCATCAATGGTTGGCATGAACATTAGTAATGCTGAAATACACAATACGGGAATCGGCATTGGTGGAGAAGATGCAGAGATTCCTGATTGGAAGTAGGTTTTGCTGAAACACTTCCATTATCGAGACACCTATCTAATGGGCATTGCCTAATGTGGAGAGAAATTGAGGTTAGTTTCTTCGCAATGCCCACAGTATCAATTCACTCACATCCGTAAGAACGGAGAAGAACACGAGGTAAACACGCATCACATTTGCCTTGATTGTGGCAGCCCCCGCTTGCGGGGGAATTTCCCTTGTAACAATTTCCGGTTAAGGCAAGTTAGATGGATGACAGTTTACCGTTAAGGCTTTCCCTGCCTTTGATGTTGCAAGCCTCTGGACGAATCCAGGGAAAACAAAGAAAAAAATTTGTGCCAAGATGGCTGGCAACGAGGCACAATACTAGCTGTAGCGTTGCAACAAGTAGTTTGCGTCATTCCTTTTGGTGAAGGGAAGTAGAACCAGAAAGTTCCCTTGCTGAACTGGTGGGAAACTTTCACCACCCTGCACTCTATCGGACGCACTTCATTATCCCTCGCTCTTGAACCCCGCATTCCGGCTGGTAAGGTTCGACTGGAGCAATGCCAGCA
>DATNQT010000143.1:0-2501 GCA_036703885.1 Candidatus Sericytochromatia bacterium | reverse complement strand
CTCCACAAATCTAATCTGGTGCATCGCATCCAAATTGATACCGAAACATTCTGTCTATCCCTATTTGATTACGAAGGACAACCCGTTCCCAAACATCGCCTCTCGGCTGGAGAGAAGCAACTGCTAGCAATCTCCCTCCTGTGGGGACTCGCCCGTGCTTCCGGTCGCCAACTCCCCGTAGCGATCGATACACCACTCGGTCGCCTCGACTCCACTCACCGCAACAACCTAGTCGATCGCTACTTCCCGCAAGCTAGCCATCAAGTCATCCTACTTTCCACCGACACCGAAATCCGAGAAGAAGAAGTCAAACGGTTGAGGAAGAATAATGCGATCGCTCAAGAGTACCTCCTGCAATACAATATCGAGCAACACCACACCCAAGTTAAACCCGGTTATTTTTGGTAATTACAAGGGAAATTTTTGAGGCTGCGAGAATTCAAATATGTAATTATATTAAGAAATATTGAGAAAAGATAATCAAGTCATTTAGAAAATATGTCTGACCAGCCTTTAGGTAAACCCCGCCCTCTGTGGCAAGTAATTCTCTTCTCGGTTGCCACCCTGATGCTTTATTACGGCTGGTATAAGTGGATTATCCAAGAGGAACTGCGGCGCTATAACGGCTATGGGTGGTCGGGAACGCTATCCTTACTGCCCTTTGTTCTAGGTGTAGCTGTTCCCCAAGCATTATGGGTATTTGACCCAGATGTTCCGGGATGGTTTGGCTGGTTTTCTTTGCTAGGTATTATCTGGATTTACATTGTTCAATTCAGGCTGTACAGAACCGTCAACCAACTTTATCGTCAAGAAGGATTGAAAGAACCGCTTGTCGTCTGGTGGATTTTTGTTCCCGGTTTAAATTTAATTGTGGGTTTAAGACAAATTCACTTCTTGAGCGAGTATTGGGCAAGAAAACAGGAGATTACTATCAAAGACCCAGTTGCAAAAAGTATTCCGTTTCTCTCTGCAAATGTTTAGGATTGAACTAAATTCAGTTGTGAGAATTTATTAGCGTCTACCGAACCCCGTCAATTTAGCTCATTTGAATTTCGTTGGTGAGGTGACTATGAAATCAATAATCAACAGAGTCGGCTTGTTGCTGAGTGTCCTGCATCTTACTGGAACGCTCAGTACAGAAGCATTGCAGGCGCAAACAATTATCCCAACTTCCCATAGCCCAACCATCAAGACTCTTGCTCAAGATCGGGTTCTTCAATCACAAACTACTGTCCCCCCACACTTAAATGCCCTTGACCAGGAGAATGTGCTTGAGGCTGTGCCGCTTATCGAGCAATTCTGGGAGAAACAATATGGAGATTATTTCAAGACAAACTTCTCCTTCCAGTCAATGCAGGTGAAGAATATCGCCGAGACTTTAGCCAAAATAGCGACTCAAACTGAGAAAAAGTCTGCTGTGATCTACCTGATTCCGCGATCGCAGCGATTAGAACTTGTATTAATTACTGCTCAAGGTCAACCCGTTTACAAGCGTGTCTTGGAAGCAAAGCGCGAAGTCTTACTGAAGCAGGTGCAAGAACTCAACAACTTTGTTGTCAATCCTGTTTACAGAAACAACAACCGCTATCTGTCCTCAGCTCAACAACTTTATCGGTGGATGATTTCACCCATAGAGGCAGACCTTCAAGCTCAGGGTATAGATACCTTGCTCTTTTGTGTCGGCGAGGGTTTGCGTACTCTACCTTTTGCCGCTTTACATGATGGGCAACAATTTTTAGTGGAAAAGTATGGCTTTTCTCGCATTCCTGCCTTCAAACTCACCGATACAGTTTACGCCGATCTGAGAAATTCACAAGTCCTGGCAATGGGGGCATCAGAATTTAAAGACCAAAATTCCTTACCTGCTGTACCTTTGGAGTTAGCTGCCATTAGGAAAAATCAGTGGCAGGGTAAATCGTTCCTCAATCAAGATTTCACTCTAACTAATCTCCAATCTCAACGCACTTCACAACCCTTTAGAATTATTCACTTAGCAACTCACGCAGAGTTTCAGCCTGGAGTATCGAGCAATTCCTACATTCAGTTTTGGGACACGAAGCTGACACTCGATCGCATGAAGCATTTGGGCTGGAATGACCCAATTGTAGAGCTGTTAGTGCTGAGTGCTTGTAGAACGGCACTTGGGGATAAAGACGCTGAGTTAGGCTTTGCAGGGTTAGCGGTTCAGGCAAGGGTCAAATCTGTAGTCGCAAGTCTGTGGAATGTCAGCGATCAAGGAACATTCGCCCTGATGGCAGAATTTTATCGAAATTTGAAAACGGCACCGATTAAAGCAGAAGCTCTCCGGCAAGCCCAAATCTCCATGCTGAAAGGGCAAGCGCGATTGCAAGATGGTCACTTGCAGAGTGCCAGAGGGAATATCACTCTCCCATCCCTACTAGCACAACTGGAGAACGAAGATTTATCCCATCCCTACTATTGGGCTGCTTTTACAGTCGTTGGTAACCCTTGGTAGTTTATTAAAGTAGCAATCCTTACTA